>JBBSFA010000437.1:0-4021 GCA_038239185.1 Elainellales cyanobacterium
CAATTTTTTCCCAGGTTTGTTAATCTAATTAAAATATTTAAAATTCTATTTTTTGAATTTAGGTTTTTGAATTCAGGTTATGTTTATTTATTCTCCATACACCTTATTTTCCTAAAGCAGCAGGTTTCAGCGGTGACTCTTCAAACTGAACAACCCCCGGAGGCTTCATCTACCTCTCAGCTCGATCGCCAGATGATCGTCATTCTGGACTTTGGCTCCCAATATTCTGAGCTGATTGCCCGCCGCATTCGCGAAACCCAAGTCTATTCCGAAGTGCTATCCTATCGCACCTCTGCCGAACAGCTCCGCCAGATTAATCCAAAAGGGATTATTCTCTCAGGCGGCCCTAGCTCTGTCTATGACAAAGGCGCACCGCACTGCGATCCTGCCATTTGGGAGTTAGGGATTCCGGTGCTAGGCGTTTGCTATGGAATGCAGTTGATGGTGCAGCAGTTGGGCGGCGGTGTCGAAAAAGCCGCTCGCGGCGAATATGGCAAAGCCTCGCTGCTGATTGACGACCCAGCCGACTTGTTGACCGATGTTGAGCATGGAACCGTCATGTGGATGAGCCATGGTGATTCTGTGACGCAGTTGCCATCAGGGTTTGATTGTCTAGCCCATACAGAAAACACGCCCTGCGCGGCGATCGCTCACTCTGAGCGCAAACTCTATGGCGTGCAGTTTCACCCAGAGGTCGTACATTCGCTGGGCGGACAAACCCTAATCCGCAATTTCGTCCATCACATCTGTGCCTGCGAACAGACTTGGACAACGGCAGCTTTTGTCGAAGAAACGATCCGCGAAATCTGCGCCAGAGTCGGTGACAAGCGCGTGCTGCTGGCTCTGTCGGGCGGTGTGGATTCTTCAACGCTGGCATTTCTGCTCTATCAGGCGATCGGGGAACAGCTTACCTGTGTGTTCATCGACCAGGGCTTCATGCGGAAAGGGGAGCCAGAGCGCCTTTTGAAGTTGTTCAAAGAGCAGTTTCATATTCCAGTGGAATATGTGCAGGCTCGCGATCGATTCTTGGCGGCGATCGAGGGAGTGACCGATCCAGAAGTCAAGCGCAAGCGGATTGGACATGAATTTATCGGCACGTTTGAAGAAGAGTCTCGGCGGTTAGGACCCTTTGACTATCTGGCGCAAGGGACGTTGTATCCCGATGTGATTGAATCTGCCGATACCAACGTTGACCCCCAAACGGGCGAGCGAGTCGCCGTCAAGATTAAGAGTCATCATAACGTGGGGGGGTTGCCCAAGGATCTGCGCTTTAAGCTGGTTGAACCGCTGCGGAAGCTGTTCAAAGATGAAGTGCGGAAGGTGGGGCGATCGATCGGCTTACCCGAAGAAATTGTGCAGCGTCACCCGTTTCCAGGGCCAGGGCTGGCAATTCGGATTCTGGGCGAAGTCACAGCCGATCGGTTGGACATTCTCCGCGATGCTGACTTAATTGTTCGGCAAGAAATTAATCGCAGCGGCTTTTATCACGACCTCTGGCAGGCTTTCGCCGTGCTGTTGCCCGTTCGTAGCGTTGGGGTGATGGGCGACCAGCGGACTTATGCTTATCCGATCGTGCTGCGGCTGATCACCAGTGAAGATGGCATGACAGCAGATTGGGCAAGGGTTCCCTATGACCTGCTGGAAACCATTTCTAACCGAATCGTCAACGAAGTACGAGGGGTCAACCGAGTGGTTTATGACATTACGTCTAAGCCGCCCGGCACGATCGAATGGGAATAGGAGGCTGAGCGATCGGGCATTTTTCTTAAACCAGTCATTAGATACAGTGGATACTCTATCAAACTGTATAAAATCTCAGTAGGATTGTCATAGTTTCTTGTGATAGTTTACTCAGATTTGTTTCAACACTAGGCGTGAAAGCTTTGGCTCGTATTCTTTTAGTAGAAGACAACGCAACTAGTCGCCAACTGTTGAGCGATTATTTAGAGCACTATGGCTGGGAAGTGCTCAGCTTGGAGCGAGGTGCCAAGTTTGGCTCTGCCATGTTGCACTATAAGCCTGATTTAATTTTGTTGGATCTTAAACTGCCCGATGTAGATGGCTATACGTTGTTGCGGCAGATGCAGCAGCACCCTGAGTGGCGACAAACGCCAGTAATTGTAGTTTCAGCCTTCGCTTTTCAGTCTGATAAAGATCGGGCAATGGGCTTGGGGGCACGGCAGTACTTGGTGAAGCCCATGAATTTGGCGCAGTTGCGTCAGGCAATTGGCGAAGAATTGGGCTATTCGTTGGTCTGAGGGTTGTCTGGGGCAGAAGACTGCTGCCGCTGTTCAATCACGAAAGTTTCGATCGATCGGCTCAGGTTTTGCACGGATCGACCCGTATCGGAGATTTCCGTTTCTAGCTGCGCGGCTAGGAGTGTAGCCGTTTGCAGTTGATTGAGCGCTTGTTCGATCGATTCACGAGCCTGGGCATAGAACTGTTCGAGATCCATACAGGATTTATAAAAATAAAGTTTGCGAAATAGGCGCGTAGAGCACCTGTAATTAATTATACATAAAAAATCGAAATATCTCGGGATTTTCCTCAGTAATTACGGAGGGCTATTGGTCTCTGCTTCGCAGGAATCTGGCGATCGCACCTCATAGCTTCCAGGCGCATCTGCCGCTCGAAAGGTTTCTGCATAGCCAGACTGCGGTGACACTAGCTCCAACTGACGAGCAGGTTTTGGCGATTTAGCTGGCTGTCGTCGCCGCCGCGAAACCCCTTCCTCGCTGGTTTCTTCAGCGATCACTTCATACAGGATCGCCCGCTTCTGGTTTTCTCCGGTCTGCTGCCCTTTCCGCAGGACTCGCCCTAGCCGCTGGATATATTCGCGAGCTGAGCCAGTTCCCGATAGCAGGATGGCAATACTGGCTTCGGGCACATCTACGCCCTCGTTGAGCACATGCGAAGCGACTAGCGTTTTATACTTGCCTTCGCGGAAGTTTTGCAAAATTTCGTGCCGCTCTTTGACAGGCGTTTGGTGAGTCAGGGCGGGGATCAAAAAGTCTTGAGAGATGCGGTAAACGGTGGCGTTGTCGTTGGTAAAGATTAGCGTTTGGGCGAGAGAGTGCTGCGCCAGCAGGTCAGCCAGAACACGCAGTTTTCCCTCTGTACCCAAGGCGATCGCCCTGGCTTCTCGATGGGCTAGCATGGCTCGCCGTCCGGCTTGCGACTGGGCGCTAGCTTGGACAAATCGCTGCCAGCCCTGCATTGTGCCTAGCCAAATATTCGATCGCTGCAAAAACTCGTTGCGCGTTTCAATGAGCTGGTTATAGCGTTCGCGTTCTGGCTGCGAGAGTTCGACCTTAAGCTGCACAATTTCATGCTGCGCCAAGGCTTTGCCTGCCAGATCCTCGGCAGTGCGGTGATAAACTACTGCGCCCAGCAGCGTATCGAGATCAGCATGTCTGCCGTCAGTTCGATCGGGGGTTGCCGTCAAACCTAGCCGATAGGGAGCGATCGCATATTCAGCAATTACCCGATTAAAGTCGCTGGGCAAATGATGACATTCGTCGCAAATCAGCAGCGCGTAGCGATTGCCTAAAGACTCTGCGTGAATAGCAGCGCTATCATAGGTAGCAACGAGGATGGGAGTGCGATCGCGAGATCCGCCCCCCAACAGCCCAATTTCGGCACCTGGGAAAGCAGTGAGCAGTTGGGCATACCATTGGTGCATCAAATCTAGCGTGGGCACAGTGATCAACGTGCTGCGCGGGGTCGCCTCCATTGCCATCTGTGCCAAGTAGGTTTTGCCGGCTGCGGTGGGCAAAACCACCACGCCGCGCCTTCCTGCCGCTTTCCAGGCAGTTAGCGCTTCGGTTTGGTGCGGGTAGGGCGATCGCTCTAGCTGCGGCATTAGCTCCAGGGTAGAAAAGCCTTTGGCTTCATCGGTGAAGGCAGTTCCGTCTGCTTGCAGAGCTGTAATCAGCTCCCGATACTGAATGGCTGGAATCCGGAAGCGTTCCACGCGATCGTCCCAGGTGGCAAAATCAACCCAGGTTTTTCCTTTGGGGGG
>JBBSFA010000438.1:0-4017 GCA_038239185.1 Elainellales cyanobacterium
GGACAGGGCAAAACCTCCAGCAGATCTTCGGGCAAGGGACCCTGAGAGTAGCGGGTAAATGCTAGAAACACATCGGGCGCACCTGGATCAGCCGCTGCTACCATCAGCAAGTTGACGAGTTCATCTGTGACGGCTTCATCGCGGCTGTAAGCCTTCAGCAAAATATTTCGGACAGTTTTCGGCTTGGCGATCAGCCGGAAAAAGCCATGCCCCAGCCCTCGAATCGACAGTAGCTTTTGTAAAATGGGTGTACCTGCACTGCGATACCAGGGCAGCTCGGCACGCCGTCGATCGTGCAGCAACCGCAGCGAACAGTTCAGCATCGCAACGCCTAGGGTCGTTTCGGGATGATCGACTGCCGCCTGCATTGCTGCAATACAGCCGATCGAATTTCCCACTAGAAACACAGGCGTACCCACGACTTCCCGACAAAAATCGGCCATCTGCTGTCCCCAAGTTTCAAAGGTATAGCTGATTCCCTCACCGGGTCGCGGCTTTGCCGAGCCGCCAAATCCAATCAGATCGATCGCATAGACCCGAAACTGGGTTGCTAGAGCTGGGATATTCTTTCGCCAGTGTCCCCACGATGCCCCAAATCCGTGGATTAGCACCACAGCGGCTCCTTCTGTGCCCTGCGTTTGGTAGCAAATTTGGAATCCTCGCCACGTCCAAAACTGCGGTGCGGCTAATCTATCTAGAGTGGAAGTTGCGGAGGATGCCATAGCTAGAGCACAATAGTTTTACAAAAGTTTACTTTCTCCATTCTATCCTTCTCGTTGGAGTTAACTGATGTACTACGTGATCTACGACGGCAACTGCAACCTTTGCGTCAACCTCGTCAAGCTACTGGAAACCTTCGATCGCGGCGATCGCTTTCAGTACATCCCCATGCAAGACACCTCAGCCTTGAGCAACTTTGGCATCACCGCACCAGACTGTGAGCTTGGCATGATCTTGCTAAACGCGGATGCTCCCCAACAGCGCTGGCAGGGCAGCGCCGCCGCTGAAGAAATCGGACAGCTTTTGCCCATGGGTAATCTTTTCGTTGATGCCTATCGTGCCCTGCCGGGAATGAAAGGGGCAGGCGATCGCGTCTATGAACAAATTCGCGACAACCGCTATACACTCTTTGGCAAACGAGCTAGCACCTATCGATCGGCTTATCCCTGCTCAGACTGCTCTTTGGGTTCATAAAAAGCGTATATAAACAATACATATTTTATATATATATAAAGCTGTTTAATTTCGGTAGCAAGCAGTTGTTCGACCCTGGATAGCTGTTATCAGCCTGACTGCTTTGGGAAAGCTTGGAATACAGGTTGCTCCTGAGAGACTGATCAACTCAGATATCGATCGGCTTCATGAGTTAGCCCTTAAATTGTCCAAACGCTAGTCATTTCAATGCTCAGCAACACTTGGTGCATAGCCTAATTCGATCATCCGATCGCTATCCGTACTTCTCCGGAGGGTCACCCACCCTTCATAAAGAAGTTCCGAGATTCTCCGGTCATCGCTAACGGCATCCCATTCCTAGACTGTTTGTTGAAATCATGCTCGTCAAACTGTCTCAACTCTTAGGTCAGCCCTCTCAAAGACATCAATTACCAACCGCCTTTTCACTTATTCCCAACCCCCATGCTCCTTTATCTACTTAGGCAACGGCAACACCAGCGACGATCAGCCCTTCACCCTTTTCAGCGTCCTGTGTCTCGAAATTTCGATCGCTTTCAGCGAATACACTATGCCAAAATGTTCGCCCTCGGACAGGATCTTCAACCCTCTAAAATGCAGATTCCCCTGGAAAACCGAACCGCCTTAGAACAAGCCAGCGAACAAGCTAGCGAACAAGCTAGCGAGCAAGCCAGCGAACAGGTCAGCCAGATGCAAGCCAACCATTTAATGCTGCGCCTCTCAGACTTTACACAGCATCTCCAGCAGCAAACAGCGGATCTGCTCTGTCAGCAGAACGCCGATCGCGCTTTGCTGGCAGAGCAGATTTCGCGAGAGCTAAGTGAGTTTCACACTAACTTGACAACCGTTTTGACTGCGCTGCGCTATCTGTCACAACAGCAGATCCCCGAACAGCCTTGCCAGCCCGAACTTCAGCAGCCCCAGTTCGCGCAAGACTTGGCAGACTTTATTGCGCTCTCGCAAGCTGAGGTCAAAAATCAGCTCATTGAACTCTCGCTGATTCGCAAAGCCCAATCGTGGCATGTGCAGCAAATGCTGCAATCCTCGCCCGATCGCTGCCTTGCCGATACGGCAGAACTGCTGGCAGACCTTCAGTCTTTTTGTCACGATCTGAGCCGCGTCGCCCCTTCAGCCGACTCAGATTCAGCTCGCTCAGATTCAGCAGGCTAGCTTCAATGCCCGGCGATCGCTGATGTTCCGTATCCATATAAAACCCCAAACCTGGCAGGTTTACAATTCCACGAGGTGATTGCAGACCTGCCAGGTTTCTCTATGGATTCTTTATTCACCTTTTCTACACAGTTTATTCATGAACTTCATACAATCAAACTAAGAGTTTCTATTATACTAAAGTTCAAATACGAAGTTCCATCCAAAGATAGATTTTCTGCTTTTCAGGGTGACTCAATTAAGTTTGCTTGACTCAGTTTGGTTGACTAAGTACTTCTTTCAAGTTTAAGAATCTAGGGCAGTTTTAGCTTTTTGCAACTCATCATAAAATCAATTGGCAAAATTTGTTTTGTCAGCGAGGCTTTTTCCTGCGCTAAATCAAGCTCTCTTCTATAAATCGATACCAGGTAAAAAGAGCGTTTGAGGGTATCTCTCTCATAACCTGCACCAACTTCACATATTCAGACGAAGCTACTGCATAACTCAATCGGTTGAGACTAATAACTATAAAGAAGTTCAGGAGAAGACTCAGTTGAAATTTAGTGATCTTAGAGAAATTCCAGCCGACTCACTGATTGAAACAGACCTTTGCATCATCGGCAGCGGTCCTGCTGGACTTTCGATCGCCAAAGAATTTATTGGCACAGCGATTCAAGTCCTAATCGTAGAAAGCGGCGGCTTGGAAGAAGAACCTGAAACTCAAGCCCTATATGATATTGAGAACGTTGGAGCTGAGAGACACATAGAACAGGATCTGATCCGCAATCGTATCTTCGGTGGCACTTCCCATACCTGGACGGGTCGGTGTGCGCCTTTTGACGCGATCGATTTTCAACAAAGAGACTGGGTTCCTTACTCAGGCTGGGCGATCGCTCAATCAAGTCTAGAACCATATCTAGATCGAGCGAGAGATAATCTGGGGTTGGGTTCAAACTGCTATGACGAGCGCCTCTGGCAGCTCTTCAACGTTTCGCCCCCCCAGCTTTCGGTTAATCCAAAGCTGCTTAAACCTCAGTTTTGGCAATTTAGCAAAGTTTCTAATCAAAATAGGGAGCCAATGAGATTTGGGCGATATCTAATGCCCAGCGACACCCCCAATATTAGTGTTTTACTGCACGCTAACGTGACGCATCTCAATACCAATAAACAAGGGACGCGATTGGAGTCCGTTGAAGTTACCACTTTAGATAAAGAGCAAGCAGGTAAAGAGCAAGCAGGAAAGAAACAAGCCTGTATCAGGGCAAAAACGGTTGTTCTGTGCTGTGGAGCGATCGAAAATGCAAGGCTGCTTTTGGCTTCCAATCGGATTGTTCCGCATGGAGTCGGCAATCAAAACGATACGGTCGGTCGATTTCTAATGGATCACCCCGGCACCATAGTCGGGGTACTTGATCCAAAGCGCTCTGCCAAAGTCGAAGATCGCTTCGGACTCTATTCGCTGAATAATGAAGCAGGTCGCAGCGTTTACTTACATGGATTGGCTTTAAGTCCAGAGCTTCAGGCTAAAGAGCAACTGCTGAATAGCGCTGCTTTTGTCTTGTCTGTTCCGGCAGAAGATGATCCTTGGGATGCGATTAAGCGTCTCAAAAACTTATTGAAACATAGAAAACCTACTAAGCCAGTTTATCAAGATGTGCTGGCAATTTTGTCGCAGCC
>JBBSFA010000439.1:0-4009 GCA_038239185.1 Elainellales cyanobacterium
AACTCAGCAAGCAGGTATCGAAGCAATGCAGAAAATTCCTTCAACGACTTGCTCAATCACTGGCTCAGAACCAGAGCAAGCGACCGTTCGACTCCGTTATCTAGATGGACTGCGCGGACTGGCAGCTCTCTATGTCGTCCTGTTTCACGCCTATCAGGAAGCCGATCCAGACTTGAGCGGAAGGCAATACTCGATCGTCTTGCAGTATGCCACTCGCTGGTTGACGCATGGGCGATTTAGCGTGGCTGTCTTCATTGTGCTGTCGGGCTATTGCCTGATGCTGCCTGTGGTGCGATCGGGAGGGCGACTGCGCGGCGGGTTCGCGGAATATGTGAAGCGGCGATCGCAGCGTATTTTGCCGCCTTATCACGCGGCTTTGGGGTTATCGTTGCTGCTGTTTGCGCTCATTCCCGCCAGTCTCTATCCGCAGATGGGGATGCACTGGTCATTTGCCTATCCGGTCTTTACGGTAGAAAACATTCTTTCGCACGTTGCGCTGCTGCACAACCTCTATCCCGAATGGATTTTTAAAGTCAATGGGCCGCTCTGGAGTGTGGCAACTGAGTGGCAAATTTATTTTGTGTTTGCGCTGCTGCTGCTGCCGCTGTGGCGATCGCTCGGCTTAGTGGTCACGGTGGCGATCGCCTTTGGAATTGGACTGATTCCCCATTTTTACCAGCCACAACAGCTCGAAGAAGCTTCCTTTTGGTATTTGGGACTGTTTGCCCTGGGGATGGCTGGCGCAGTGATTAATTTTTCTCCACAGCCTGCCTATGTGTGGTGGCGCAAAGCAATGCCGTGGGACGAAATTGGCAGAGGACTTTTGTTGGTCGCGATCGCCGTCCGCTTGTGGAATGGCGTGCCGCCGTCGCAAGCCAAAATGGTTGAGGATTGTCTGGCGGGATTCGCGATCGCTTGTCTGCTGGTGGCTTGGACGCGGCAGCTCACGAGCGGTCAACTTAGGATCTCCCCACTGTTGACATTGCTTCAGTCGCGGTTCGTGGTGGGTTTAGGCGCATTTTCTTATAGCCTTTATTTAATCCATATGCCGATGCTAGGTGTGGCTCAATTGGGGATTAGCTTTTTGCATTTGACTCCTATCAAAACATTGGTGGCGCTGTTGGCGATCGCAGTCCCGCTTTGTCTGCTTTGCGCCTACGGATTTTATCAGCTCTTTGAGCGTCGAGGCGGACTGCGGCGGGTGTTGACGCGGCTCCAAGGAGGATGAACTCTTGTAGCTTAAAAGTAGAGCAGTAGATCGATTCCCCCCCGATCGTTAGAGGTCGAGATTTAGTCCAGGTCACTGCTCACTCATTTGCCCCAGCTCGAAAAATCGCCAGGGTTAAGCACCCGCATTGGGCAAGGTAAAGTGCAGAATGAGGTCTGTTTAGAGTCGATGAGGAGACTGCCCATAAATAGCCTAACGGTCGTGGAACAGTGGATCGGCATTGATGTGAGTCAAGCTTGGTTAGATATTGCGGTGCGCCCCTCGGAAGACCTCTGGAGCCGATCGCCTTTTCTGCTGTAGCAGGTGAGGCAGGACTATAGGAGATAAAATTCTATAGTGAGATTATTTTTGAGAGGCTATCCCTGTGACAGACCCCGAAGCAGGCTCCACTCCTGATAGTGAAGGCGAGGCAACAAAACTAGATAGCGATCGCAAGGTGTCAGAGGTGTCGGTTCAAGGCTCCAGCATGATCAGCCAACTGATCAGGATTCCTTGGGCTTCAGACCTTATGTGGATGCCATGGCAGAGTTTTTAACGAACGAAAATACTAGGGCACCGCTAGCACTTTCAATAGAGGGAGATTGGGGAAGCGGCAAGTCTTCGTTTATGAAGCAGCTTCAGTTAGAAATTAAAAGGATTAAAAGGATTGAACAGGAGAAGAAACCAACGCCCAAATTCGTGAAGTTTAGGGCTTTGATGCATGATAAGGCTAAGAGACTCCAGGTAGCGTTTGCACTAGAATTCCTCTGGAAAATTTTTGAACAGATTGAACACAAGAAGAAACCAACGCCCAAATTCGTGTGCTTCAATGCTTGGAGGCATGATAAGGCTGAGGCACTCTGGGCAGCGTTTGCGCTGGAATTCCTCCGGCAGATTTCTGGACCCCAGACAGTCGGTGAAGTTATCCCGACGTTCATGGGTCACGGGAAGCTGAGTTTTGCTCGCTTTGACTGGAAAGAAGGATTGCTAGATGCACTTCGGATTGGAGCGCTGCTTGTTATTGGAGGCTTTGCAATCTTTCGGCGTTGTTGAACGAATACCTCAAACCCTTGTGTGACAAGGATCGTCAATTAGAGAGCTTTATTGAGAAAGCCTTGCTACGCAAGGCTTTTGGGAAAAATACGGAGTAATTATGCAACAACGCCACCTGGTAGTAGAGTACGACGAAACTAAACCCACAGAGGAAGCAATCTGGGCGTTGCTGAATGACGGGATGAATCATGCAGGAACAGGCACATCTCCGAATTCGAGGTAGTGTAGTAGCAAACGAATTGAGTGTCTCAGCATTTTCTCGGACTTGGAATAACATAAGGTTTTGCGATGTAATCTTGCCAGATAGTGTCGCAATCTCGTATTCTCTCCTTCCACCCGTGTCATATACGTTTTGCTCACTATCTGGTCTCCGGGAGGAATAAATCCTGGATATACGCTCCAACCATCGGTGACATAGAAGTAACACTTCCACGCGCCGACAATTGCCCACAACGGCTTAAAGGTCTCCCCACTATGGTCACCTAGCACCCAGCCCAGAATCCCTGCCGTGAAGTGGTTGACCGCTGTCCACAGCCAGATTTTGTTTTTTTTTGAGCCGACAAACGTTTCCAACTCGTCGAGTTCACCCACCTGTGGGGTTGTTTCTGGATCATAGGCATCGGGTAGGGTCTGCCCCACTCGCTTCAGCCAGTAAATGACGGTGGTGTGATGCACCCCTTTCACCCGTTCAATGCCTCGAAATCCCATGCCATTAACGTACATCTTCAGGCATTCCCGTTTCACCGCATCGCTATAGCCTTTTGGCGGGTCATAGCGATCGATAAACTGACGAGAGCAATCGACACAGATGTGATGCGTGTTTACCGCGCCGCAGTCCATTTTTACGGATATGAGTCGAACCACATTCGGGGCACTGCATCAGATTTAGCCTCAATTCATCCCTCTATTATGCAACGCCATTTAATCCTCCACGCCATTGGATATTGCACTTTTGGCACGAGACTTCGGCAGCAAGCCCGTGAGCGCAACTCCTGTCACAAGCAAACCTATTAAAGCCAAACCACAGGCGATCGAGTAAAACGTATCTAGCCCAAATAGCTTGCCCGTATGAAGCTTGATCATGAAGTTCGTGGCATCTGCCAGACCCATATTGTCCACAATTGGGATGATGGTTCCGGTAATTGCCAGTAGGGTCATCGGAAACAGGGTCACGATGGAGATTTGCTTGTGATACTTACGGAGGAGAACATTGATATTGGGTTTACGGGCAGCGGGCTTCATCATAAATCTATAGACCTTGCAGAGTATTAGCGGGTTGAACAACAAAAATCAACACAAAAACTGGCAGAAGGGTAAAGAGCAGGGACACAGAATCTGTATCCCTACACAGAGATTGGACGATTGAGACTATTTGGCAGTTGCGACCGTTTCCTTAAGCGATTTGAAGGCAGCGATCGCCCCTTCTTTATCGGGAGTAGTCGCATTGACTAGCGTTTTATCAACCTGCTCCATTCCCTGCTCCATCTTGTCGTAGGCATCCGGTGACGCTTGCTGGAAGGAAATTTCAACGCTTTGCCAAGTTTCATGCCATTCCGCATATTCCCGCTTGGCACGATCAAAGTTGCCAGATTCTAGAGCTTCACCGCCCTCCACCAGCGGCTTCTGCAAGTCAGTCATTTTTGTCCGGAAGTCAACCCCAGGAACACTCGCCATTTCGGTTTTGGGTGCAGTTTGAGCGGCACTTGCAGTCGGAAGGTTAACCGCCTCACTCAGCGATTTGAAGGCAGC
>JBBSFA010000440.1:0-3995 GCA_038239185.1 Elainellales cyanobacterium
TGCGTATTTGTGAGTGGAAGGGGCGATTTTAGCGGGTGCGATCGTTTGAGTCATGGCTTTTTAAGGAGGGGTAAAAGAAGATTCGAGAGGGCGATCGGCGTTACTGAACTTGGCGCGACGGATCTAGCGCAATCTGCGGCGTGTTGAGTGGGAGAGTTGCGACGATCGCGGTTGTCGTGGCTTCTGTCCAGCAGACCAACCAACTTGGCTGCACCCCTAAAAATACGATCAGCACGGCTAGCACGACTGCGGGAAGTTGTTCAAACCACAGGACTTTGGGATAGTAAGCCGAGGCGCTGTCTAGCTTGCCGAAGCAGGTACGATTCAGCAAAATCACAAAATAGACCGCCGTTAAGCCTGTGCCGATCACCGCCAGCAGCGTTTGCCAGGGAAAGACGACGTAGCTGCCCTGGAACACCAGGAATTCTGCGATGAATCCTGCCAGTCCGGGAATGCCAGCGCTCGCCATTGCGCCCAAGATTAGCAGCGAACTCACAGAGGGCAGACCTCGGATCGGATTGAGCAATCCATTCAGCACATCCAGTTCGCGACTGCCGACTTTCTTTTCGATCAAGCCAACCAGATGGAACAGCAGTGCCAAAATCAAGCCGTGTGCCGCCATTTGCGATACTGCGCCTACTAATGCCAAAGGCGTTGCGGCGGCTGCACCCAACAGCACATAGCCCATATGCCCGATCGAGCTATACGCCACCATGCGCTTGATATCTTTTTGAGCGATCGCCGCCATTGCACCATACAAAATGCTGATCGCCGCCCAGGTTGCCAGATAAGGCGAGAGGATTGACCAGGCTTGGGGGAAGAGCTGAAGCCCAAATCGGAAAACGCCATAGGTGCCCAGCTTTGCCAATACGCCGCCTAGCAAGAGCGCGATCGGCGTACTGGCTGCCACATAGGTATCGGGGAGCCAAGTGTGGAACGGAACCAGCGGAATCTTGATGCCAAAGCCGATCGTGATTAAGCCCAGCAGCACCACCTGCAAGCCGATCGGCAGCGTTTGTCCCAGCACCGACTGGTAGCTGAAGTCAGTCCCCGTGAGCAAAACAAGCCCCAAAAAGCCTGCCAGAATCATCGCCCCTGAAACTGCCGTGTAGATCAAAAACTTGATTGCCGCATAGCTACGTTTTTCGCCGCCCCAGATGGAGATCAGCAGATAGAAAGGCACTAATTCCAGCTCGTAGAACAGGAAGAACAGCAGCAGGTTTTGCGCCATGAATGCGCCCGCTACGCCACCGCTGATCAGCAGCAGCATTGAAAAGTAGAGGCGAGGGCGATCGGTTTCTTCGCCGCTGCTAAAAGCCGCAATCCAGGTCAGCAGGCTATTGAGCACCAGTAGAACTAGCGACAGTCCGTCTACGCCCAGTTCGTAGTTCAGCCCCAACCTTTCTAGCCAAGGTAAATATTCGCTAAATTGCAGCCCTGGATCAGTTAGATTGAACTGTGTCAACAGCCAAGCTGTCCACAGTAAAACGCCGCCAGATATCCAAACTGCACTTTTCCGAATCTGTTTTGTAGAAAACCTTGCTGGAAGCAAAGCCACGATCGCCGCGCCTAAAATAGGCAACCAAATCAGAAGACTAAGCATAGATTAAAAGTGAATAAAATTTTACTGACCGACGACAAATGAAATAACTTGAGTTGTAATCTGTAGATGCGAGAAAAATGACCAGCTCACTATAACTGCCGCGATCGCCAAACCAAACACGATCGTCATCACATAAGACTGCCCCTGTCCAGAATTGCTGTACTTCAAAGCCTCTCCGCTAAACAGAGATGAAACTCCCACCAGATTGACAAAGCCATCTACAACGTAGCGATCGATCCAGTCAGTCACTCGCGAAACGACATCAACGCTGCCGACGATGCTAGAGCGATAGAGCTTTGGGGTGTAGAAATCGTATGCCAGCAAATCTTGCAGCGGCTTCCAGGGCAGACGAATCGGTTTGCTAATAGAGCTACCCACGTACACCAAACCACCAATCCCGAAACCCACCAGACTTGAACCAGTCAGCCATAGCGCCATGTTGCTCAGATCTAAGTTCACTCCCAGCGATAGGCTTTGCAGCAGCATCGGTACATGCAGCGTAAATCCAGCTAATGCCGTCATTGGCAGCACGACTAACCAGATGTTTTCGGGCGATCGCGCGGTCATAGGCTTGGGCTTTCCGGCAAACATCAACCCAAAAGTGCGGGTGAGGCTAAATGCCGCCAAGCCATTGATTAACAGCAGAATGCCGACGAGCCACGGCTGCGTTTGCCAGAGTCCATCCGCCAGCTTCAGCATTGCCCAGAAAGTGCCGAAGGGCGGCAGGGCAATCAATCCCACGGCTCCTGTAACAAACGCCAATCCGGTAATCGGTCGGCGCGACCATAAGCCGCCCATCTGAGTCAAGTCTTGAGAAATGCTGTTCAAGACGATCGATCCGCAGCTTGCCACCAAGGTTGCCATCGCGATCGCATGGGTCAACACAATCAGCAATGCCGCCTCAGTCTGTCCTGCACCGATTGCAATGAACACGATGCCCATATAGGCGCTGACTAAATAGGAGAGCGATCGCTTCACATCGACTTGAGCGATGGCAATTAGTGTTGCCCCGATCGCGGTGATTGTGCCGATGGCGATCGTGGTGGTCATGACCACGGGAGAGAGCGAAAGCACTGGCTCCAGTTTCACCAATACCCATGCGCCAGTTGCGACGACGACTGAATTCCGCAGGATCGTGCTGGGCATCGGACCTTCCATCGCTTCGTCTAGCCACAGATGCAGCGGAAACTGAGCACATTTGCCCATTGGACCTGCCAGCAATGCCAGTCCGACCAAGGTCATCAGCTTTGGATCAGGATGAGCGGTCTGCGCCCAAGCTGCTAACTCGCTGTAGTCCCAGCTTCCGGCGATCGGGTAGATGGCAAGCACGCCCATCAGTAAGACCAAATCGCCCACTCGCTTGGTCAGAAAGGCATCGCGCGCTCCGGTCACCACTAGCGATTGGTTGAACCACATGCCGATCAACAAGTAGGTTCCCAAAGTCAGGATTTCTAGAATCATGTAGCCGACAAACAGCGAGTCAGTCAGCACCAGCGCACACATGCCCGCTTCAAACAATGCCAGCAGCGAGAAGAAACGCGCCCAGCCCCAATCCATTTCTAGATAGCCCACGGCATAAATCTGTGCCAAAAAATTTAAGCCCGTAATCAGGACACAAGCGCCGATCGTCAGGGCAGAAATCTCGATCGGGATGTTCAGGTTCAGTCCTGCGACCTGAATCCAGGAAAAAGTCAGTTCGATCGACGGCTGATGCAGCAAGGTCGGCAAGACTAAAACGCCATGCAGCAAAGCCAAAAAAGTGGTGATGGCATTCAGGTAGCCAGCGGGTCGGGGACCCGTGCGGCGGGTGATTGCCGGAAACCAGGCGATCGACAGCATCATGCCGATGAGCGGGTAACAAGGAATGAACCAGGCAGTTTCAACCAAAAACTGGGTCATCAATTCCCTCCTTAAGCGTCAGGTGAGTTCAACTTTTCAAGGGCAAGACTGAGCGAGGTTGATAGATAAAAATCTATTTATTTATTGTCAGCCATTGAATTTAGTCTTTATAGTAGCCCACGCTGCGATCGAGGGAAAGTGGATAAGACATCATCGTTTTGGAAAATTTGTATAAGCAAAGCTGATTAATAATTTGAGCCTATGCCGGAAACGCAAAACGCCGACAGGATTCCTGTCGGCGTTTTGCATTGTGAGGATCGTGGAGCGATCGCAGTAAACCCTTAGATCCCCGGCTTTTTCCAAAAAAGCCGGGGATCTAGCGCCCTTCAAGCTTCTCAGCTCGATCGCCTCTACCGCACTAGGACGCTCATATATTTGCCCTCTGCAAACGGAGCCGGAACGATCGGCGTAAACTGGACGCGTTCACGAAGTGTTTCCGAAGGAAAATCGGTGGCGATGCGTTTGACGTAGAACTCGTTGATTAGGTGCGCCA
>JBBSFA010000441.1:0-3983 GCA_038239185.1 Elainellales cyanobacterium
AAAAAACGAGAGGCGATAAACGTCCGGGATTTTGAAGTGCGGTAGCTTTGCAGCACTTCCCGCTCTGATTCTGGTCGAAAATCTAGATCGCGCTTGATTCGATCGACGGTATTCAAAATCGATCGCGGCAGCACGCCCGTTTTGTCGCTAATCGACTTGGTGTTTTCTGGGCGATCGCCCAACCTATTATCTGGTTTGCCATCTGCATAAGTCTCGGCGCGGTCTAAAGGTTTCAGTGCAGCTAGGCGTGGATTGGTGATCGCTCTCGGTTCAGAGACAACGATCGGGGAGAGAGGATTGGTGGCTTTATTTTCGTAGCGCGACAAAATTTCGTCAATGAAGCGCAGTTTTTTCAGGATGGCGTTGGGGCGATCGTTGAGCGTCATCGATCGGGCTTCTGAGGCAGCTTCAGTCACCGGAGCATCGGCAAACTGCTGCCCAGAAACTTGGCTGGAAACGCGGATCACCGAGCTGCTGGCTCTGAATTCGATCAGGCGAATTCGGATAATTTCTAAATATTTTTTTAGCTCTGCCTCAAAGTAATCCTGTGCGCTTCTGCTGTAGTTACCCGTTTCAAATGCAACTCGGTTGCCGCCAAAGTGGGCATCTTCTAGACCCTTAATCATCTGTGCAGCTTCGTAGGCTTCGTTGAGCGATCGCTCTGGGGTTCGCAGTAGCCAGCGGTTTGCCCCTCGCAAATAGCCTCTAACTGAAGCTAAAAAAGAGTTTCTCATGGTTGGTTGAGACAGCGTTGAGTGAAATGTTGAGTGAAAGGCTTGGTGAAATCAAACCAGTTCGGATGAGGCAGAATAGGTAGTATCATATCAAATCTGTCGAAAAGCAATTGGTGCCTCTTGATTCTGTTCATCCAAGTTCGGTCTGGATTGCTGGCTCTACTCGCAGCGGCAAAACGGCACGCCTGATTCAGCAATTTCGCAGTTGGGCAACGGCTGCCCCAGCGGTGCGGTTAACGGGTTTCTCTTCCGCCCGATCGCCAGTGAAGCCGATGGTGCTAGTGTTTGCCGCGATCGGGGACAATCGCCTCAATTTGGTCGATCGAATCACAACCGAAACGGCGGGAAAGATTCAGTTTGACTCTGCTACCCCTTTAGGCTTTTTCCAGGATGAAGTCATCCTGTTTTATCCATTGCTGGCACGGCAGCTCAATCTGAAAGCCACTTTTCCGCTGCGGCTGCGCCCAGAAACTGAACAGCAGTTTGCCACAGAGCTGTGGCGCAGTCTCGGCTCCGACAGAGCCTCTAATCAGACTCGCCTGCGCTGGGAAGGCGTGAGTGAATACTTTGTCGTGCGTCGCGGATTAGACCTGTTGCAGCTTGCCGCCGCGAGCGGAACGCCGCATGAAGCGATCGCTGCCACCCTGAAAGCAGGCATTCCTGCCCCCGAAGGCTCTCCAGAACTCTGGGATGACTTGGGCGAAGCGATCGCCCTCTGGATCTCCTGGTGTCTGGAGCGGGGGCTGTTGACCTACGGCATCTTGACCGAACTATACTGGCGCTATTTGCTGCCACACCCAACCTATCAGGAACACCTGAAGCAGCGCTACTGTGCGGTGCTGGCAGACGACGTAGACGAGTATCCGGCGATCGCCCGATCGCTGTTTGAGGTGTTTCAGCAGCAGGGAATTCCGATCGCCTGCACCTACAATCCTGATAGCGCGACTCGCTTGGGCTTGGGCGCAGATCCAGCATACTTGGCGGGGCTAGCTCAGACCTGTCAGCAGCAGGAAACGCTGACGCAAGCCGCCACAGCCAGCCTCGGCGCGGCTTGGGGTGAGGCGATCGAGGAGTGGATGCAAAATCCGCTGGTATTGCCACAGCTTCCCACTGCGATCCAGACGATTCAAGCGACCTCTAGAGCGGAACTGCTGCGGCAAACGGGCGAGACGATCGCCATTGCCATCCAAACGGGGCAAATCCAGCCCCAAGAGATTGCGATTATTGGACCAGGGATCGATGCGATCGCCCGTTACACCCTGCGAGAAATCCTCACTCGTCGCGGCATTCCCATTCGCCTGCTCAATGATCAACAGCCTCTTGCCAGTTCGCCCACGATCCGGGCATTGCTCACACTGCTGGCTTTGGTTTATCCGGGACTGGGGCGGCTGGTCGATCGAGAGGCGATCGCTGCCATGCTGGTGCTGCTGAGCCAGTCTTCAAACGGCTGGAACTGGCAGCAGGAAAGCGAATCAGTAGAAGATCAAAGCCCACTTGCTGCGCCTACCATTCCGGCGCTTTCTGCACCTTCCCGGATTGATCCCGTTCGGGCGGGATTGATTGTCGATCATTGCTTTGTGCCCGATCCAGAAACTCCACAGCTCTTGCCTGTGGCAGCTTTTCCACGCTGGGATCGGCTAGGCTTTCAGGCGACACAGGCGTATGAGGAAATTTTGCAGTGGCTCAACAGTCAGCGAAATCAGCAGCAGCAGCATTTATTGCCTAGTCCGATCGCCTTGCTCGATCGCGCCATTCAACGCTTTTTCTACGGCGGCAGTCAGTTGCCCTATGACCAATTAGCAGCATTGCGAGAGCTGATGGAAACGGCGCAGCACTATTGGAGTGCCGCATCTCGCTTGCGCCAAGTTGCCGTCATGATTCCCCAAGGGACTAGCCAAGCTGCCAGTCAAGCTGCCAGTCAGGCTGCTAGCCAGTCTGCGGGACAATTTATTCGGCTGCTGCTGGATGGTACTATTACCGCCGATCCCTACCCAGTGCGTCCGATCGGCAAAGCCAATCAAGCCGTTACCGTGGCGACCATTTATCAGTACCGCACCGATCGCCGATCGCATCGCTGGCAGTTTTGGCTGGATGCAGGTTCAGCCTTTTGGCTGACGGGCGGCGGCGCTTTGTTTGGAGCACCGTTGTTTCTGCGCGATTGGTCAGGGCAGCGCCAGTGGACGGCAGAAGATACGCTGGTGATGGATCAGCAGCGGCTTCAGCGGCAAGTCCTGGATCTGCTGCATCGAGCGGAAGAACGGGTGTATCTCTGCCACAGCGACTTAGCAGCGAGTGGACAAGAGCAAACTGGGGCTTTGTTGAGCTTGGTGAATGCGGCGATCGCGGTTGGATAACGAAGGGTTGAGGCAACTTTTCGAGCTATGCGATCGCAGACTCAACTTAGGATTTCGCGTATTCTTGGAGATAGAACAGTTGGCGAGGTCGATCGATGTCTCTAACCGCACGGCAGTTTGCAGATCTAATGCCAGATGCCACACAAATAGAAAGTGACGAGCCAGAAATGGAAAGTTCCTTGCATTATGCCCAGTTGGCACTGCTGGTGTCCTGTTTGGAGTGGCTGTGGCGCGATCGAACCGATTTTTTCATTGGCGCAAATCTAACGATCTACTTCAGCCGCCAGCAGCTTAAGAACCGCGATTTTAGAGGTCCAGATTTGTTTCTGGTGAAGCAGACTCAGAAGCGATCGCGTAAGTCTTGGGTAGTGTGGGAAGAAGATGGCAAGTATCCCGATTTGATTATTGAGCTTTTGTCTGACTCAACGGCAGAGACAGACAGAACGCTGAAAAAGATGCTCTATCAAGAGCGGTTTCATACCCATGAGTATTTCTGGTTCTCGCCAGATACGCTGGAGTTTTGCGGTTTCCGGATATTAGGGCAACAGTATCAGCCGATCGCCCCTAGTAAGACAGGTTTGTGCTGGAGTGAAGAGCTGGAGCTATATCTGGGGATTCAAGCAGGGCAGTTGCGCTACTTTAACGCCCAAGGGCAACTCATTCCGACCCCAGAAGAGGAGGCGAGGCTAGCCCAACAACGCGCAGAGCTAGCCCAACAACGCGCAGAGCTAGCCCAACAGCAAGCCGAACGGTTGGCGGAGCAGTTGCGATCGCTGGGAATTGAGCCCGAAGTTTAAAAAGTGGATGTCACGGGATTTTTTGTCCATCGCGCCCCTCAAAACACCCCTGACAACCACAAGCCCCCATAGTAATCTGTTCGATCTCAAATTAAATT
>JBBSFA010000442.1:0-3980 GCA_038239185.1 Elainellales cyanobacterium
ATTAGGAGTAGGAAAAAGCTGTAGTTCTGGAGTCTCGATCCCTTCATCTGGGGCGGCTTCAGGAGCTTCAGAGAATGGCGGCAGGGCTGAGGAGCCGTTTTGGGCAGCCTGTGGGATCACTTCTCTCGTAGACGGATAAACTGACCGACTTGAAGAAGCCGGATCAGCGAAGGCGACAAACCCAGTTTCATCAGAACCCTCGATCGACTGAGGTACAGATATTTTCGCCAAGGCTGGGTAGCAGCGAATTAGCTCATTCAACGTTTGGGTTGCCCACGATCGCACTTTCGCACTGTCGCTGGTTTGCAACGCTTGACACAGCCCGATCGCCTGCCTAGGCTGATCCGTTTTGGTATAGGCACTGACCAATCCAGCTTGGGCTTTCTCGATCAGGATGACATCGGTGGCAGATTGACCAACCGCTTCTAGGTGAGCGATCGCCGTCTCAAAGTGCTGCTGCTTCAGCGCCTCTAGTCCAGCCTTTAAAGAGTCCTGTGGTGATGACGTAGACCCTGTGCTCATCTCTTCCCCCGCAGCTAACAATGAATGTGAACGTGTTTGAAAGCCTAGTGCATCTTATTGATACCCAAAATCGTATCAGCTCTCTAACGCAACACGTCCGATCGCAAGCTGCATCCCTCAAACAAGGCTTAAAATCCACCAGTGAAGTGGCGCGGTTGTTAGCGAAACGATGTCAGCACAATGTCAGAGCGGGTAAGTGGCGCATCACTGCTGACGATCGCAAACTTACCGCCACTGCCCAGTCCTGGCAATGCTCCATTGGCGTTGTAGTAGAGTGACCCACTGCTACGGCTGTAGACGATTTTGGCGTGACTGGTGCTAGCCAAACGATCGCGATCGACGTTAGCAAAGGAAAAGCGGCGACCGAGATGAAAGACGCTCTGATTGAGGGCAATTTTGTCGCTGCCGGGCTGAAAGTCGGTGATGCGGTCAACGCCCATTTTGCGACTGTAGTTGCCTTGAGTGCGAGTGAAGACGAAGGTATCTGCACCCCCATTACCCGTGAGCATATCGTTGCCGTCAAACCCCACTAGGGTATCGTTGCCAGCGCCGCCGCCTAGCAGTTGAGGTTGGTTATCGCCGACTTGGAACTGGTTGCTGACTTGAGGCTGGTTGCCCGGAGAGGGAGGGAGAGAGAAAAAATCAGTGGTGTTGACCCATACCGAAGCAGAATCAAAATCCCCCACGACCAAGTCGAGCTTGCGATCGCCATTGAAATCGCCCACGGCGATCGATTCGGAGCCTCCGAGCAGAGTTGTTGGAGCACTAAAGCCCTTTCCAGTGTTGGGAAATACCGAGACCTTGCCACTAGAGTTTTTAGCGGCGATGTCGAGTTTGCCATCGCCGTTGAAGTCGCCCACAACAGTGGATTCGGGATTACTGTAAGATCCCGTACTCAAAACAGTTGGGGCAGCGAAGCTTGATCCAGTGTTGAGAAATACCGAAATGTCATCGGAGCCATAGTTGGCTGTAACCAGATCGGGCTTGCCATCACCATCAAAGTCTCCCACTGTCACAGAAAAGGGATCGATCCCCGTACTCAAAGTAGTTGGGGCAGCGAAGCCCGTCTCAGTTTTGAGAAATATCGAAATATTATTGGAGCCATTGTTGGCTGTAGCTAGATCGGGTTTGCCATCGCCATTGAAATCCCCCACCGCAACCGAACGAGGCTTGCTGTCAAACCCTGTGTTCAAAGTGGTTGGGGCAGCAAAGCTCGTTCCAGTGTTGAGCAGCACTGAGACAGTGTGGGAGTCAAAGTCTGCTGTAGCGAGGTCAGGCTTGCCATCGCTGTTGAAATCCCCCACTGCGATCGAACGGGGACTGCTTCCAGTAGGCAGAGCGGTTGAAGCATTGAAACCATTTCCATTATTGTTGAGAAAAACCGAGACGGTGTTAGAGTCATGGTCTGCTGTGGCAAGGTCAGGCTTGCCATCGCCGTTGAAGTCCCCCACTGCGATCGATCGAGGATTTTTTCCGGTGATCAGAGGGGTTGAAGCAGTGAAACCATTCCCGTTGTTGAGAAAAATCGAGACGGTGTTAGAGTTAAAGTTTGCTGTAGCGAAGTCGAGCTTGCCATCGCCGTCGAAGTCGCCCACCGCGATGGAATAGGGATCGAGTCCCGTAGTCAAAGTGATTGCCTTATCGAACTGAATGTCGTTTGCCATAAGAATATCTCCGAAAATGTAGTTAAAATATTTAGCTTTTCTCGGTACAGTTCTGCACCAAGGAAAAATCGATAGAATGCCCTTAGCGTCAGGATTTAGAGAAATTGCCTCTAAAATGGCTTTAATCTTTGTCTGTCAAATGCTCTACCAAATGCTTAGTCTGTCAAATGCTTAGGAGCATTTGTCCCATTCGACGGAACCTGTGTCGAAGGTGGCGCTTCCGGCTGTCCGGGTTGGGTTGGGAGAGTCCCGTTTTCTAGCTGTTGGATCTCCATCTGCATTTGCTGCTGTCGCTCTGGACGGATGGTGAGTAGGTCTGTTGCTGGCAGAGGAGTTTGTAACCTTTGGATCTCTAGCTCCAGTTGTTGTCGCCCCTGTTTGAAGAAGTCTTCGGAACGGCGTGGATAAGATGAATCAACAAGGCTTTGTGCATGAACTGGAAATTGAGGCAACCCCACAAAAGCGAGGGTTGATAGGGAAATTAAAATTCGCGGTAATGGTGTCAAAACTCTTTTCATCCAACCTCCTTTGCATTTCTGGTAATAGTTTCTCCAGAACGTGAACTCATCTACCTGTATATTTGGATGATTTTTTTGTTTTATTCACTCAGCGATCGGACATGAATCGGCTTTAAGATACACGAGAGAATCTATCGATAAACGGCATCTTCTACTGTGACCCGGAAAAACTCGCCGTCTGACTCAAAGCGATCGCTGCCTGAGTTAGGATTGGGCTGCTGCTGGAAGGGCAGCCATACTGGCAGGGTGGAAAATGCGGTGAGTCAATGAGACTGACTTCCACAGCTCATCAACGGAGAGTGTTTTAGGGTTCATGGCCGTGAAGAGGATAGCCTGTGCTTCGATCCTAGCGTATCTACTGCACTCCACTGGGTCAGGGTCAAATCTTAATGGCGCTGGACATAAGGATAGAATGCACTCCGGCAGAGCATTCTGGGCGAAAATCTCAGATTTTCCTGTGCGGTGGCTGTGGGATAGGAAGAGTAAGGTGAACAGTTTTTGAGTTGTGACACCATGATCTCCAATAGAATTCTGTCCATGTTTCAATCCCGTTTTGCGAAGCTCTTGCTGATCGGTTGTACTTTGGTTTCACTCAGCGAATTTGCCGTTGCGGCATCTTCTGGAATCGTCAACTTCAGCGGAACTTGGGAAGGGACTGCTACTGCTGGAAATCAGGTTTTGCCCTATAAATGGGTCATTAGTCAGCAAGGTCGAGAGGTGGTCGGTACCATTACAGTCTCAAATCAGCAGAATACGTCTACTGGAACCTATTCCATGCATGGCACTGTTGAGGGTTCTCAATTAAACTTCGAGGGCGAAAAATTTCTCACAGAAACCGCTAATTCACCCTGGTGTATTGCGGCTGGAAGCCTGACTTATGTTGCAACGGAGGATGATACCCCAACCTTGGTAGGAGAATTGCATGAACACACTGTCGCACAAGGCTGTCCCGCAGGCACAAGCGGAGAAATCGCTCTTAAAAACACAGAGATAGAAAACCGACTAGCTCGTTAGATTCTAGCTAGGGCGATCGCCTCCGATCGCCCCAAATTTGCTTGCATGTTTCAAGGGTTCAGCGCTTAGACTGGTCAAAGTTTAGGCACAAGCCGCAAGTGAGGAGCGATCGTGGAAAAACTACAAGGCATGACCGGAAAAACCACAGAGGCAATCTTAGCGCTCACCCGATCGCTGGGCTGGGGAGCCGCTGCCATTTTGCGATCGTACTACCGAGGAGAAGCCCATGCCGATGGGACTGAGCGATCGCTGGAGATCCAAA
>JBBSFA010000443.1:0-3979 GCA_038239185.1 Elainellales cyanobacterium
CCTTCCATGCAGGATTTCTATAATCTGACGGTTCGTCCGCCCGCGCTGCTAGGGAATGGCAACTTGAAGCTGCTCTTTCCGCTGACGATTCCTGCGATGATCACATCCGCGTTTGGCTGGCGGATTCATCCGATCTCTGGCGAAAGTCGATTCCACTCCGGTACCGATCTAGGTGCGCCGATGGGAGCGCCTGTCGTGGCAGTGTTTGATGGCAAGGTGCAAATTGCGGATCTGATGGGTGGCTATGGGCTGGCGATCGTCCTGCGCCACAACAAGGACACCGAAGAAACGCTCTATGGTCACCTTTCTGAGATCTTCGTGAAGCCTGGAGATACGGTTAAGCAAGGCGATGTAATAGGGCGAGTGGGTAGCACAGGCTATTCTACAGGACCTCACCTGCACTTCGAGTTCCATAAGCTAACGCCGCAGGGTTGGGTCACCCTTGATCCAGGGCAATCGCTGGAATACTCGCTGGCTCAGATGATTCAAGGCTTAAAGCCAGGTGCTCATCCGAAGCCTGTCTCCTTTGCGATTCGTTGGGACAGCCTCAAAAAGGCGCTGGAAATGGCAGAGCGGCACAAGGCTCAGCAGATTGAGCCAGCTAAAAGCCCGAAGCTGACCCCTGGGGTTGAGCAGCCGATTAGCGATCGTGCGGATCTTGAGGGATCGCCAGCAAACTAGGCTATCGCCAGCAAACTAGGCTATCGTCAGCAAACTGCCGCGCAAGACAGTCACCGCCTGACCGCCTAACACGACGCGATCGCCTTCGCAGCGGGCTTTGACAATGCCGCCGCGCGCTGAGGCTTGGTAAGCCAGAAACTCTGATTTGCCCAGGCGATCGCGCCAGAAAGGGGCTAAACAGCAGTGGGCTGCGCCTGTGACTGGATCTTCGTTGATGCCGATCTGGGGCGCAAAAAACCGCGAGACGAAGTCATAGGGCGGGCGATCGGCGGAGCTGGTAATCAGGACTCCGTGAATGGGCAGGGTTGCCATCTGTCCAAAATCGGGCTGCATTTGCCGCACCGTTTCTTCGCTATCCATTAGGACTAGGTAACCCAGCGAGTTTTGCCAAACCTCGCGCACCCCTGCACAAGCCAAAGCTTCGTTTAGCTCAGGAGAAGGGGTGATGCGGGTGGAAGGGTTAGCGGGAAAATTTAATTCGATCCAGTCGCCTTGCTGACGGGCTGTGAGCAAGCCGCTCCGAGTATGGAAGCGGGCTTCTGTGTCGGGTGGCAAATGTCCTTCTGACCAGAGCACATGAGCGCTGGCAAGCGTGGCATGACCGCAAAGATCAACTTCAACGGTGGGCGTAAACCAGCGTAATGAGTAGCCATCGGACTGCGGCACTAGAAATGCCGTCTCTGAGAGGTTCATTTCCTGCGCGACTTGCTGCATCCAGCGATCGTCTACTGCTGCACCCAGGACGCAAACTGCCGCTGGATTGCCGCCAAACGGCAGGTTGGTAAAGGCATCCACTTGAACGACCGTTTGCATAATTACCGCCTCAGCAATCCTATCCCTTTATCCTACTTGCTTGCCAAAGCTCTATCACGGCTCAGCCGCTGAAGTTTCAGCATGGTAATGCAAACCGTGAGCCACAGTCCTCCAATACACCAGCCTGCCAAAATATCAGTCAGCCAATGCACGCCCAAGTAAAGTCGGCTTAAGCTGATGGCAAAGACTAACCCGATCGCCAAGCTATAAAACAGCGCGGCGTATTTGGGGTAAGCCTGCACCAAAAAGTAGGCAATGATGCCATACAGCACCAATGATCCCAGCGCATGACCGCTTGGGAAGCTGTAAGAATTCTCTACAATCAATCGTTTCCACAACTCCGGACGGGTTCGGGTAAACACTAGCTTGAGTCCAGTGTTCAAAATTGCGCCGCCGAAGCAGGCGATCGCAAACAGCTTTGCCTCCTGTCGCCAAAGTTGGCTCCACAGAATGATCAGAGTGAGCGCGGCGATCGGGATCACCACTTCTGGGTTGCCAAGCTGTGTCACAAACAGCATCAAGCGATCCCGTCCTGGAGTAGCAAACTGATGCAGCCACAGCAGAAACGATCGATCAAACGCAAAAGATTCTTTCTCCAGGATCTCTCGACAGAGCTTGGCGAGCAGCAGCAGCAGCAGCACACAGCCCAGTAGCCCGATCGTGCCGATCGCCGCCGTCAAAGTCACGAGATCGGGATAGACGCGCTGCACCCAGAATCTTGAAATACGTCGAAGCATGGAACCTCGGCTAAGCGTAACTCATCACCTTAATTGCACTAGATTGTGGCAGACCAGAGGCACTGACCGAAAGCGAGTTGCCCACGCGATCGATCGGGGTTCCCTGCATCAGCCCGAGGAAGTTATCGATCGGCAAAATATCGCAGGCATTCGCATCGGCGGCTTGGGTGCGGTACTGCGTCGGGATGACTAGCTTGGGATTCAGCTCTTGAATCGCCGCTTTGGCTTCCTCTGGCGTAAAGGCTTTTGCGCCGCCGCCCACTGGCAGCAGCAACACATCCGGGCGACCCATGAGGATCTTTTGTTCCACCGTGATCGGCGCGGCAACACCGCCTAGGTGCAGAATATTCACACCGCCTTGATTCCAGCGCCAAACGACGTTCGTGCCAAACTGTTTGCCTTTCAGGTCATCGTGATCGGTCTTGATGCCCTGCACCTGCATTCCGGTGAACTGATAGGCTCCCGATTGATCTAAGAGCCGCGGGTTGCCCGGTAGTCCTTCTACGACCCCTTCATCAAACAATCGGCTACTGATCATCACCAGATCTGCTGCGACATTGGGTGATCGATAGCCCTTGGTACAGCCGATCGGTCTAAACGGATCGACCAAAATCCGCCGTCCGTCGCCGCTAAACAAAAAGCACATATGCCCTAGAAACTGGATCGTTACGCCGCCGCTCTGAGCGATCGCCTGACCCTGACCCAGCCAACCAAGACCATAGGAAGCGGCTAAACTAGCTCCGGCATACTGGATAAATTTTCGTCGCTGCATGTCATCCTCACACTAAATACGATCCAGAATCTCGTAGGATGCGTTAGGCACTAGCCGTAACGCATCAATCCTCCAGTAACGCATCAATCCCCCAGAACGATGCGTTACGCTGCGCTAACGCATCCTACGAAAAATTGCTTAACTGTAAGCTTACAGGGATTTATACCCGTCTCTAGCAAGCTACGGCAGACTTTTGGGGAATGGCGACCAAAAAGTTCCGTAAGAGCTGCTTCCCCGTCTGGGTCAAAACACTCTCTGGATGAAACTGGACTCCTTGAAGCTGCGGATAGTTCCGGTGACGGATTCCCATAATCGTACCGTCTTCGACCCAGGCTGTAATCTCTAGATCTTCCGGACAAGTGGCGCGATCGATCACCAAGCTGTGATAGCGCGTCGCGATCAGCGGATTGTCTAGCCCTGCAAAGATACCGACCCCCGTGTGGTGAATCGGTGAAGTCTTGCCGTGCATCAGTTCTGCGGCTGCGGTGATTTTGCCGCCAAACGCTTGCCCAATTGCTTGATGCCCTAAGCAAATCCCCAGGATAGGCAGGTCTTTGCCCAATTGAGTAATGACTTCCAGCGAGATCCCTGCCTGATCAGGATAGCCAGGTCCGGGCGAAATCACGATCGCCGCCGGATCGAGCTGGCGAATTTGCTCCAGGGTAATCTGGTCGTTGCGATAAACCTGCACTTCAGCCGCCACTGGAAGCTCAGCTCCCAGTTCGCCCAAATATTGCACGATGTTGTAAGTAAAGCTGTCGTAGTTGTCGATGACGAGAATCATGGGAGTTAAGCCATATTTTTTGAGATCGCTCTCAAAAAATACTAACGCCTACCGCCTGTAAGCGATCGAGTAGCGGTGGCAGCAACAAAGAACCTGCCACAAGCACCGAAGCCAATGCCGAGATCAAAACGGCTCCTGCCGCACAGTCTTTCGCAATTTTGGCTAGCTCATGATAGGTCTGCCGCACCGTCA
>JBBSFA010000444.1:0-3970 GCA_038239185.1 Elainellales cyanobacterium
ATTTGGCGGGTAGGTTCTTGAGTCTTAACTGTTGTGGTGGTACTTACTGGAGCAGTGCTCGCATTGTATTTCGTATCCGACGTGCTAGGCCTTTCCTGGAAGTAGTTTTGCTGGGGGTCTCTCACCATCGACGCTTCCATAATGTTAATTAATGGAATTTATTCGGTGGATGGGATAGCAGTGTAGCTTACATTAGGACTTTCAACTATGTCTGGAGGAGTGAGGGCTATGGATGGGGCAATTCGGGCGATGTTCACTGTTCTTCACACAGGCTGTTCTTTACACAGGCTGTTCTCTACACCGCATGTTTGAACAGCGTATCCAGATAGACTCTGGCGGCGCGGCGGTAGCTGCGGGAAGAATCGGGCGTGGTGCTGCTGCCATTTTGCAGAAGAAACAGGGAGAGGGCAGCGCAGAAGACGCGATCGTGATCCCAGTCGGGATGCGTTTCCAGATAACTCTGGAGGGATTCATGTAGCTCTTCTGGAATTTCTGCCAGGATGCTTATAGTGGCGTGCATTAGGCACCTCTTAACGTTAACGACAGGTGGACAGGGCAACGACTACTTAGAGATTGCGATACAGAAAATTCGGTATGGCAAAGCAGCGCTTGTTCAACTTCCGCACCCCTCCCGAATTGCCCGAAGCGGATTACAAGGAGGTGTGCTTCAGTCGAGCGCTTTCAATATAGTAGGTTGCACCGTTTTCCGCTATCGGAGAGAGGATTTATTAATGAAAAAAACTGGATTAAGTCAAGAGCAGGGCAGAATGCCCCAACGGTAGAAATAGGGTTTGAAGCCCATTTTCGTTACATTACTTAACTAAAACTGCGACGATCGCCCTACCCTGCCCAACAAAGCCATATTCCACAGGAATATCTCAAACCTTGTCCCCACCCTGTGGATTGTCAGTTTGCCTGTGGAAAACTTTCGATCGCACTGTGGAAAAAAATGGACTGCCTGTGGAAATCATGGGGAATCTGTGGGGAAAATTTGCTCTAAAGTTAAGAATTGTAACGAACCGCTGAAAGGGCTGAATTTAGGCGCAGCCGTGAGGAAGCCCGTTTAAATTCGATCGCGCCTTTTGTCTCAGTCAACAGATTTCATAAACCCGGCTCCTGGCGCAATTGAAAAAGGCAGGCAATACGCGATGATGGCAGTATGCTCCGCCCTTTGGGCACAATAGTGGGCACACTAGTGCGATACGGTACGTCTCAGTTAGGAGTGCCATACCGCGCCAAATTGCTCCGCTTGTGCTGCGGAGGTGTTAGGATAAAGCGTTTATCTCAGCGCTTTGTCCTGAGCTTCCGCTCGATCGATCAGCATTTGGTAGAATTCTGCTGTTTTCTCCAGATAGGACATGCAAGTCATTAGCCCGCCCCTCCCGTCCATGTCAACCCTCTTAGATTCACTCCCTGATCCAGCCGTAGCTGACGGAATTTGCCCCCGTCGGACACGCCAACAGATTGATCTGCTGCTTCTGGCGATCGAAGCGATCGCGCTGGATGGCTCCGAGGCAATCCTGCTCACCGCCCAAGAATTGGGATTACAGGACATCATCCCCAACCGAGTCGTGGCTTGGCGGCTGAGAGCCACTAATCCCCTGCGGCGGAACAGCCAACGCCGCCCCTTGACTTTGGAAGAAGCGAAGGCATTGACGATCATCGCTTGCCATCTGTCTAAACAGTTGACTGCTGTGATTCGGCAGTTGCTCCTGGCTTATGAGCAATTGACTGAAAAGCAGTTGAGCCTCGATCATTCTCCCCGGCTAGCAAACTACCTGGAGCGGTTTCGGGCGCACTTTCGATCGCGGATGAATCCCAAACGAGCTGCCGTAGTTGCCTTAATCGACGATGAAAAGCTCAACCAACTGGCTTTAAGCCTGCTGTCCCAACTCCTGTTTTGCACAGGCACAGCGGGAATGCAGCGCCTCTGGAGCAGTCTGTTTGATGGAGAAGTAGCTTAAGAGCAGTGGCACAAAGTGGCATAAGAGGAAAGTATGGCTATTCAGCGTCAATATAGTTTGCCAAGCTGCAAATTAATTTTAGAAGGATTGGGCGACAGCACAGAGGCGCGTCCTTTAGTCTCAGTCGTCTCTAATGTAGAGTGCTATTTTTCGGGACATGAAAAGCCGTTGACTGGCGGACGAGAGTTTTTGGAAAGCTTAGTCTCTACGGTCAGCGACTACGCGCAGGGGTTTCTAAGCGGTGTGATGCATCCGGCAAGCCATCGCGATCGCCACAGCTCAACCAAGCACAATCCCACCAAGCTAGTGCAGCTAGAGCAGGTGGAGAAAAATCTGCATCGGCTGATGGTGCAGCCGCAGATATCCGATACGGTGGCTAGCGTGACCGCTTCCAGCTTGCCGCAGCAGTTCGATCTAACGACCGTGCAGCTCTTTGACCTGGTTGAGGCGATCGACCAGTTTTATGCCGATGCTCAAACGCTGCCGGATTTAACTTTGAGCCTGTTGCCCTTGCCCAAGCGCTATGTGGCAGCGCAGGAGCCGATCGGCAAGCGGGCAGTTGCGCCCATGCTAGGAGTCTCAGGATTGGCGATCGCGGCGGCAGCGATGTTTTTTATTCCCGCTCCCCAAGTTCAGCGTCCTCAATCTACTTCCAGTAGCTCCAATCAAACGGAGTCGCAGGTTTCGCCCAGCGCAGCGGCAGCGGCTAGCCCGCCAGGAAGTTCGCCTAATCCCTCGCCCAGTGCCTCGCCCAATAGCTTGGTAGCCAGTCCATCGGCATCCCCTAGCTTAGGCAGCGCCGAGGAACAAGCGGCAGGTGCAATTCTCAACAACTCGCCAGAAATCACTGATCCCGCCGATCAGCAGCGGCTGCTAGGAGTCCTGCAAGATAAGCTAGACCAGACCTGGAAAACAGCTCCAACCTTTACTAAAGACTTGGAGTATCGCGTTGGGTTGGCAACCAATGGCGATATTGTGGGCTATAGCTTTGCCAACAGCGAGGCGCTCCAGTACAAACAGGAAATTCCCTTGCCGGAGCTTTTGCGCGTTCCCGTCGCCACAACCGGCACAACCGGAGCCACCAATCCAGAGCCGATCGCCCAGTTTCGCGTCGTCTTCAAGCCCAGCGGTGGGTTAGAAATTAGTCCCTGGTATGGACAGGCAGAGCCTCAGTCTGCTCCAACGGCTTTGCCTCAGTCTGCTCCAACGGCTTCACCTTCAGTTTCTCCTTCTGCTTCGCCTTAATTGGGCGATTTGCAGTTGCCCAAAACTAGAAGCGATCGAAGGCTCTGCTACTAGAACTTTCGATCGCTTCTGTCGGCTAAATCTGTCGGCTAAAACAATGGGTCTAAACTGCGACCTTTAATCCGCCATTTAAGACTGCTCCAGTTGCCACTCCATTTACGGTGGTTGCGGTTGTGGTTGCGGTTCCGTCTAGGTTTTGCCAGATTTGCCCATCTAGCGCCATCTGTTCGATCAAGCTGGCTAGCCGGAGCGCCTTCAAGGCTTGCTCCCCTCCGACCGAAGGCGGCTTGCCCCCCCGAACGCAGTTCACAAAATGCTCTAGCTCTGCATGGAGTGGCTCGATGTTGCTGGTGTAGACTTTTTCGATTAGCCCATCTTGGCGATAAAGCACCTGTCCATAGTCAGTGCGGCAGTTCGCCGTGGTTTGACGATGAATCAGAATTTCATTATTCAAGAAATTGGCTTCTGTCAGAGAGTTTTGGCAGTGAGCAGAGATGCGGCGGATCTTGCGATGCGTGACTTTGCTGGCGGTCAGCGTTGCCACAATGCCATTGGCAAAACCCAGCGTTGCGGTCACGTAGTCAAGATAGCTGGAGTTGGCAGCGTGGCTGCCGCTGGCAGTCAGCCGCACGACGCTGGAACCTGTGAGTTCTAGCAGCAGGTCAATGTCGTGAATCATTAGATCCAGCACGACAGAAACATCATTGGCGCGATCGGAGTAGGGACTCATGCGGTGCGCCTCTAAAGCCAGGATTTCCTCA
>JBBSFA010000445.1:0-3968 GCA_038239185.1 Elainellales cyanobacterium
AATCACCAACCAGGCGATGCCCAGACTAATCCGCAGTCCGGTGAAAATATAGGGCAAGCTAGCAGGCAAAATAATTTTGGTGATTTGCCTCCAGCGCGACATCTCCAGCACCTGCGCCACGTCCAAATAATCTTTGGAGACGCTGGAAACCCCTAATGCCGTATTGATCATGGTTGCCCACAGGGAGGTGATAAAGATGACGAAAATCGCTGAAGGGTTCGCCAGGTTGAAAATGGCTAGCGCGATCGGCAACCAGGCAACCGGAGAGACGGGTCGAAAAATCTGAATCAGCGGATTGATTGCCAGCAGAGCCTTGCGCGACATGCCAATCAGAAAGCCCACCGGAATTGCCACCAAAGACCCGAGCAAAAATCCCAAAAACACGCGCCGCAAGCTAGCCAACAGCAGCCAGCCAATGCCCAAGTCTCCGGGACCACGCCGATAGAAGGGGTGGGTGATGTAGTCCAAGTTTGCCAGCAGCGCTTCTAAGGGCGTAGGCAGTAGCTCAGATACGAACGTGGCGACAAACCACCACAGTAAAAGGACTCCTAAGATCCCCAGGAGCGGTAGCAAAATAACGTCCTGAACCAAGGTCGGGCGGATAGACTTTCGCCATGCAGCCTGAGCCGCTACAGCGATCGCCAAAATATTAAATTGCAGCAGCATCAGTTCCTCCTGAGTGTACAAGGCAGGTACAGGGTTCCGGATAGTGACCGGATGATAACTGAACGCTTTGCACAAATAGCTGAGTACCCAAGTTGGGATAGCTCAGCAATGCTGAAAAGCGCTTTTTAACCAGACCGAGGACACTGAAGCGATCGAGCAATTGAAAAATGCTGATTCTTCAGTCTCCTCTCAATGCCGACGGAGTTAGCTGACGGGCTAGGGCTGAGAGGTGCCCCTCCAGGGAAAGACAAATGCTGTGGCTTTCCGCAAGATTCGCCCCAAGGTGTGGTTCCTCCGCTCTTGTTTCGTCAATCAGGGCTGGCGAGACAATCGATTAGGCTGACTTACTATGGGTTTCATTCAGGCTAACACCCGCTTTAGAAAACCGTCAATCCTTAAATTTAGTTACTGCGTCAGGAATGATTGATATGGAGAAGGTAGTCATTACTCTGACTCATAAGGTTTTTGAGTTGGGAGTCTTGAGTTGGGATCGCATCACCACTAAGTTTACAAAAACCTGTTCGCAAAATATGTAACCGAGTTTATAGAGCTGTCCTAGCTACAAAATCAGCTCTATAACCTAGCCTATGTCGCAACGGACATGGGTAAATTTCTGTTTCCTGTTATTTCCTACAAGACGCAAAAAATATGCAAGATTTATCTTCTCGCGATCGCTTCCCACAGCTCTTTGCCGGATTAGCCGCTCTATCTTTGGCTTTGGTAGTCAGTTCGTTTATGGGGGCTACTGCCATTCGCAGTTTCAAGCAAGCCAATGATGCGCTGATCGTCACAGGCTCAGCAAAGCGCCCGATTCGATCGGATTATGTGGTTTGGCGAGTCTCGGTTTCTAGCCAACAGCCCACAGCACAGGCGGCTTATCGAGACTTGAAAAGCCAAACTGAGCGCTTGCAGAGCTATTTGAAAGCGCAGCAAGTGCCCGATAGCGCCATCACCTTGAACGCGATCGAAACCCGTGAGATTCCAGCAGTTGATTTCAATGGGCGGGAAACTGGAAAAACGCTAGCCTATAATCTGAGTCAGCGGTTTGAAGTTCGCTCCAGTGAGGTCGATCGCATCACTCAGCTTTCTCAAAAGGCGACTGATTTGATTAACGACGGTGTCTCTTTGGTATCTGAGCCGCCGCAGTATTTGTATACGCAGCTTAGCAAAGTGCGAGTTGAGATGGTGGCTGAGGCAACGAAAGATGCGAAGGCAAGGGCAGAGGCGATCGCTCAGAGCACAGGGAGCCGCGTGGGTGCGGTGCGGAGTGCAGAGACGGGGGTGTTTCAAATTACGTCTCGCAATTCGACAGATGTCAGCGATTCGGGGATTTATGATACATCTTCGATCGATAAAGACATTACAGCAGTGATGTCAGTGAAGTTCGGGATGGAGTAGTTTTACCTGGGTTGCCAGATCAAACTAACCTAAGCCACCAAGGGCTGGCACAAATCCTCCGCCAAAGCCAGCTCTTGAGCCTCAGTTTCCTCGATCGCCTGCTGCATCACTTGGCGCACATCTAGCCCCTGATCGATCGCTTTCAGCCAGCGCTGGGCTTCATTTCCCTCCCGCAACACTTTTTTGAGCGGCAGTAGGAAACAGCTATAGCCCTGCTTTTTCGCAAACCCCCAAACTTCCTGATAGAGCTGCTCAATCCAATCTCTGGCGGCGATCGGACTGCCATCTTTCCAGTGGCGCAGTTCGGCATCCAGGCTGTGGTGAGCGGCGGCGAGTTCGTTCTGGTCGGTCAGCGCCACTAGATCTTCGTTGCGTGTAGAAGCTGGCAGTGAGCTGAGCAGGAGCGGATCGAGGCTGGGATCAGCAATGAGCTGCGACAGGCGGGCTTCGAGCAGAGCGGTGATTGCCAGCAACGTCAAGGGATCGCTCACCATGTCGCAAATCCGCAGTTCCAAACGATTGAGATTGTAAGGGCGGCGATCGCCATTCGGACGGACTGCTGACCAGAGATGGCGCACGTTTTGCATTGTGCCCAAGGTTAGCTGCTCTTCTGTCCAGCGGATATAGTGATGGTGGCTCTCAAACAGTGGCACCAGCGGCGGCGTTTTGGGAAACACGCTCCAGCGGGCGGAGTGGCTCCCCGTGACTTTGCCATCCAAGAACGGCGAGGCGGCGCTCAAAGCCAGATACAAAGGAGCCTCTACTCGTGCTAACCGACAAGCCCGCATCAGGGTTTCCGGATCACTGATGCCAATGTTGATGTGAATGCTGGCAGTCACAACGGTCGTGCCGTAAGTCTGCTCAATATATGCATGATAGGGATTAGTCGGGTCAGAACGATCGAAGCGATCGCTGCCGCCTGTGGATAAGGTGCTGCCCGGAATAATCGTGTAGTCGCCTAGCTGCTTCAGGTAGTGCCGCAGCATCTGCCGGGGGCGAACCAGTTCACACAGGAGGCGATCGTAGCGGCAGAGCGGCGGAGTCGTATATTCGACGTTGCGGGTATCTGGCTCCCGCACAAAGCCGTGCAGGTTTGCCACAATTTTGTCAGAGAAGCCAACGATGTCGCCGTGGGGTGTACCTGTGTACATCTCCACCTCAAAGCCCTTCGTCAGCATGTCCGTTCCCCCAAGACTGAGTTCTTTACTCTACCAGTATCGGGGAAAATTGGGTTTTGCACCTCTCTACCCAGCGAGAGATACTTGCTAATGAGAGATACTTTGCGCTGTGATAGCAGAATCTGATTTAGAACTGTGGCTGAGCTGCGGCTCCAACCATTCCATCAGACGCGGATCGGCAAAATCCTGAACGACGATCGCCGTTCCTTCCGCCTCTAGTCCTTGGTGCGTTGAGGCAATCCCCACCACCGGAATCTTTGCCCCCACTGCCGATCGAATGCCCGACGGAGAATCTTCAAAGGCGATCGCCTCAGATGCCGAAACGCCCAAGCGCTTCAGGGCTTCCAGATAAGGCAATGGATCAGGTTTGCCGATCGGCAGATCACCGCCCAAAACTACGGTCGTAAAATAATCCGCGACGTTCAACGACTCAATCATGAACTCAGCATTTTCTTTCGGCGCATTGCTGACCACGGCACAGGTTAATTCCTCCTCCACTGCCCAATTTAAGAAGTTTATCAGTCCTGCCAGCGGCTTAAGTTTGGCTTGCTCTCGGAAGGTCGCTTCTTTATGATCAAGAAAGGCATTCTGTTCTACGGGCGCACCGCCCAATGGACTTTCCTTGACGGAGGCATCGAGCCGGAATTGAAAGCCTTGATTCGCCAGGACGTGGAAGATTACCGCGCGCTGCCGGCGCTGAATAACAACATCGTGATCAAGCGCACC
>JBBSFA010000446.1:0-3956 GCA_038239185.1 Elainellales cyanobacterium
CGTAATGCTGTAAATATTATCCACAGAGTTGACGTGCTGTGTAGCACCCATTGCCCAAGTAAATACCGTGCCTTTTGCAGCGCCAATAATCATCGCTGCCGCTTCAATTTCTGCTTGAGACACGCCACAAGTTTCTACGATCGTATGCCAATCGGTATTGACAGCCTGTTCAACTACAGATCGCCAGTCTTCCGTATAGGCTTCCATAAAGTCTGGCTTCGCCAATCCTTTTTCCAACAGCGCCTTCTGGATGCCGACGAATAGGGCGACATCGCTGCCCGGAATCAGTTGCAGGTAGAGCGTGGCGATATCTGAACCTGGAATCAGCGATCGGACTGGGAACGCCGGAGAGCCGAATTTGACCAACCCGACCTCAATCACTGGATTGACGATGATCACCTTGCCGCCGCGATCGCGGAGTTTGATCAGCTCGTTCATAAACCGAGGATGATTCGACGGCGAATTCGCCCCAATCAGCACCGAGCAGTCTGCATGTTTGAAGCTCTCTAAGCTGACGATCGAGGTGCTAGTGCCGAAAACCTCCTTCAGTGCAGTCGTCGAAGGCGCATGGCACAGATCCGAACAGTCTGCCAAATTATTTGAACCCAGCGTTCGCATCATCAGTTGCAGCATGTACGCCGCTTCGTTAGACGATCGCCCGGAACTATAAGATGCCACCCGCTCTGGCGACTTACGCAGCCCTGCTTCGGCAAGCTGGTAGATCTCTTCCCAGGAAACGCGCTCGTAGCGATCGCTATCCGCCCGTAAAATGACGGGGTAGCTGAGCCGACCCAAGCGATCGGCTTCATAGGAAGTCAGCTTTTGCAGTTCGGCGATTGTGTAGCGAGTAAAAAAGTCTCCTGGCACAGGGGGCATAATTTCGGCGGAAATTGCCTCAACGCTTTTCATGCAGCGTTGCAGCTTTTCGCCTTCTTCGTTGGTGAATCCACCTTTCTGCCCGCCGGTTCCCCAAGCGCAAGAGAGACAAGCGCTATGGTGCAGCAGTGTTTTCCAGAGCTTAGCCCCCTCAGGTGCTATGGTATGGTCTGCCCAAAATTCAATCACGGACAAACCGCCGCCGATATCAGGCGTGTTAGGGTTCGCTTTGATTTCAGCGATCGCGCGCTGATCCACGGCTTGAGCAGTTAGCTCTGCCTTTGACAATAAAGGCTCTGACTGCAAATGCTTGTCCATACTGATGTACTGATGTTTCAATCAACGCTGCTCAAAACTTAGCGTGAACTTGCCTAAAAGGGTAGCTACCACAGGAGAGATCTTAAATGCCTTTATGTATGGGCTTGATTTCAGCCATAGATGGCGGCATAAAGCAGCAGGCAGCAGGAAACAGCAGGAATTTTTACAAGAACGGGCAAATTTTCTGTTAAAGCTTTGTTGAAGAGAAAATCTGAGCGATCCGAGGCGATCGATCGTAGTTCGTTTACTTGCGCTGCGCTTCAAAGCCTTGTTTGAAGCACAGTCTAGGGAATTTTGGCGGGTTCTTTTCGTCAAACAGGAGGGCAAATTGAGCCACGCAAAAATGAATTTTTCATAAAGTTGCGAGTCAGTATTTTTGCAGAAAGGAGTATAGTCGTTATACCATTAGCGAACTAAGCACTCCCCCTTGCACCTACTCAATCCCTAGGGAAGTCTATAACTATGGAACTTTCTAACCACTCCGAAGAGATAGACGTTCAGAAGTATTGGTTGATACTTAAGCGACGTTGGATGCCAGCTACAGCGATCTTTAGCACAACGCTGGTTTTGACGGCTGTATTCATACTGTTGCAAAAACCCGCTTACAAAGCAGAGGGTAAGCTGCTCTTTACAGCCAGTAGAACTTCCTTATTAACGGGATTGGGCGAAGGGATTGGTAAATTAGAGGCATTAGGATCTCAAAATAATCCCTCTGACACTCAAGCTGAGGTCGTTCGATCGATTCCAGTGATTCAAGAAACGATCGAATCCTTGAACTTAAGGGACGATAAGGGAGCGCTGCTGCAACCCGACGATCTGTTAGAGCGGCTGAAGGTAGCGGGAGTGGCAGGAACTGATGTTATCCAAATCACTTTTGAAGCGGGTGACCCCAAAATTGCGGCGGATGTGGTAAACAAAATAGCCGAAATTTATATCCGCAACGATATTCAGGCAAACCGCGCGGAAGCTGGCGCGGCGCGGGAATTTATTCAACAGCAGCTCCCAAAAACAGAAGTGGCTGCCCGCGCTGCGGATTCAGAATTACGCCGATTTAGAGAACGATACAGCATTGTCAAGCTAGACGAGGAAGCAAGCGCTTCGGTCAAAATTATCTCTGACCTGGATGGTCAAATTGCAGAAGCCAGAGCACAGCTAGCAGATACATCCGCGCGATCGCAAGCCCTACAGGAGCGCATCGGTGCCAATCCCCAGCAAGCATTAGCCATTAGCGCCGTCAGTCAAGCGCCAGCCGTGCAGGAAGTCCTGACTCAGCTTCAGCAAGCGCAGCAGGAACTTGCCGTAGAGCAAACTCGCTATCGCAGCGGATATCCCACGATTACTAGCTTGGAACGCCGCATTGCTGCGTTGAATGAGCTGTTAAACCAGCGGATCTCATTAGTTTCAACCAACGGTCAGTCTGTTGGAATCAGCGATTTGCAGCCTGGAGCCTTACGACAAAGTCTGATTGAAGATTTTCTCCATGCTGAAGTCGATCGGCAGGGATTGAGCAGCCGGATTAACTTGCTATCGCAGACGCAAGAAGTCTACCGACAGCGCGCCAAAGTGCTCCCAGGATTGGATCAAAGCCAGCAAGAGCTAGAGCGCCGAGTCCAGGCTGCCCAAACTACTTATGAAAACCTGCTGTCCCGCCTGAGCACAATTCAGGTTGCCGAAAATCAAAATATTGGGACTGCCCGCCTGGTTTCGCCAGCGCTGATGCCGCAGACTCCCACTAATGTCAGCAAAAATATTATTTTCCTGGCAGGTGGGCTAGTCGGGTTGCTCTTAGGCGTTGCTGCCGCCTTCATCTTAGATATGGTCGATCGCTCCGTCAAAACGCTGCGCGAAGCCAAAGAACTATTTGGCTATACGCTGCTAGGCGTTATTCCCAACATTCCCAAAGGCGCATCCAGCTTTAGTCTGAGTGGGAGCGATCCCGATCAAGCGATTCCTCGCGTCATTGTCAAGGAGTTTCCGCGATCGTCGGCGGCGGAAGCCTATCAGATGCTCCAGGCAAATCTCAAGTTTTTAGGTTCCGATAAGCCGATCAAATCGATCGTTGTGACCAGTTCGACCGATCGAGAGGGCAAGTCTGAAGTCTGTGCCAACCTGGCGATTTCTTTGGCTCAGGTTGGGCATCGCGTCCTTTTGATTGATGCAGATTTGCGCCGCCCCGTGCAGCACCATATCTGGGGGCTAACCAACTTGGTGGGCTTAAGCAACATCATCATCGACCAAGTCGAGCGAGATCATGCAGTTCTGGAGGTCACGCCGAATCTATCGGTGCTGCCTGCGGGAGCGATTCCGCTTAGCCCGATGACCCTGCTGGATTCCAAGCGCATGGCAGCGCTAGTCAACGACTTCTCGCGATCGTATGATTACGTCATTTTCGATACGCCTCCGTTGGCTGGAAAAGCGGATGCGGCTATTTTGGGCAAAATGGCAGACGGTGTGGTCTTAGTTGCACGTCCCGGCATCGTCACCTCCAATAGCGCGAATGCCGCGAAGGAGTTCTTGACTCAGTCTAATCAGAATGTTTTAGGCATCGTCATCAACGATGTGAATGTCAAGAGTGAACCGGATAGCTACTTCTACTACGCGGGTACGGGCGAAACCTTATCCCAAAACGCGACGAGAGAGCAAGTTGCCCTGCCTTACTCCGGACAGCGAAATTAGCAATATGCGGTATTTCCCTACTGTGCAAAAAATCAGTTTCCCCCAAGCAGCTTGCTCGATCGCGGTGCTGACCGCGATCGTCCTGC
>JBBSFA010000447.1:0-3952 GCA_038239185.1 Elainellales cyanobacterium
GATGGCGATGATGTGCCGCTCTACCTAGAAAAACAACTGGCAAAGTTACTTACTGCCCTGAAAGAGTTAGGGGAGGATGAGGATTCATGAATCGATACAGTATGATTGTCCAGTGGTCTGATGAAGATCAGCTTTTCCTAGTCACGATCCCAGAGTTTGCTGATCTTGTTGTAATGCCTTGCACTCATGGCAAAGATCGAGAGGAAGCAATTCACAATGGTGAAGAAGTGATTGAAATGTACTTGGAGGCTTGGCAAGCAGAAGGCGATCCTATCCCTGAGCCTAGGACGCTTCAGGTTGCCTAGAGACTACGCAGCTAGGAGGCTATGTATCTGAAAATTCGATCGCCAAAGCGTTTTGCAAATAGTTTGATTGTGCTGCTGGTCAGTCTTTGCTTTTGGCTGGTGCAGTCTCCTAGCGTCTTAGCTGCGACAACGCCACGGTTGACCCTCGCAGATTTACCTGCTGGATTTGTGCTAGCCTCCAAGTCAGAAGCGCAAAGCTGCCAGATGGCGGGCGATCGGGTGGCATTTGTGCGGCGATCGCCCGACTCCACTGAGCTAGTTTGCGCCTCCTCTTTCTCGTTGGCGGCAACAACCGAAAACGCGCTGCAAGTAGAAATGGTGCGGCAGGTGTTTGATTCAATTTTGCAAAATCCGCAGACGTTAGTTGAGCAAGCCGATCCGACTCATACCAAAGTGCTGGAGATTCTTGATCTGGCGGGGATTGGCGATCGATCGACTGGTTTTAGCACGGTAGAAGCAGGCATTGGTCGAACGGAGGTTTTGCTGTTCCGTCGGGGTGATTTTATCAACTCGGTGCTGGTGCGGTATCCAGCAGACCAACCGCCGATCGCGCCGCTAAAAACGGTGGCTGAGCAGCTAGATCAGCAAGCCGTCCGAGCTGCGGCAGGTTAGAATGCCGCGAGTCAGCGTTATTATCCCAACTTACAACGGCGATCGATTTCTGGCTGAGACGATGGATAGCGTTCTGAGCCAGTCTTATGGTGACTCTGAAATCATTGCGATCGATGATGGTTCAAGCGATGCGACATTGCAAGTTTTAGCGCAGTATGGCGATCGGATTCAGGTCGTGACTCAGGCGCATCAGGGCGTTGCGGCTGCCAGAAATCGCGGCTTAGAATTGGCGCAAGGTGAGTTGATTATTTTCTTGGATCAAGACGATGTAATGCTGCCGGATAAGTTGCGGTTGCAGGTGCAGTGTTTTGATCAGTCTCCAGTCGGACAGTCTCCAGTCGGAATTGTGCAGAGCGGCTGGCAGGTTGTGAACGCACAGGGCGATCGATTGTCGGACAGTCAGCCGTGGCGCGAGATGCCCATATTGGATGCAGCAGGCTGGATTCGACGAATGCCGATCCTGTTTAGCGCCATGATTTTTCGGCGGGATTGGCTAGAGCAGGTAAACGGCTTAAACAGCCAATTCAAGCAAGCTTGCGATGTGGATTTGGTGCAGCGATTAGTTTTAGCGGGCTGCGAATCGGCATGGTTTCCACAAATCACCGTCTTGTATCGCCAGCACGATCGCAACGATTCGCTGAATACGCTGGTGCAAGCAGAAGAATGTTGGTTAGTTGTAAAGCAGTTTTTTGGGCGATCGGACATTCCACCTGAAATTCGCCAAGTCGATCGCGAAAGTCACTACTACACCGCAGTCTGGATCGCTTGGCGACTGTACTATACAGGACATCTAGAGCGATCGATTCAGTATCTCAAAAAATCAATAGACTATACTCCGTTTGTCAAAACAGAAACGATTTTGCATTGGATTAACAGCTTCACGAACTACAGCGCTGACTATGGTCACAAAGCAGATATGCAAGCGCTGAGCAATTCAGCAGAGTGGCAGGATTTAATCCAGTTCGTCTTCAGACATGTTTAAAAGCGATCGCCCAATCCCTGTAAATGCAGGGTAAATACAGGTGCAGGGGGTGGAATCTAGATAGCCACCGATCGGTTCTTGCTACCCAAAGACAGAAGAGATGCGGGACGGACTTCTATACAGTAAAGAGGCACAGATCGAAAAAACGCAGTTTGCTCGAAGGCACTCTAAGAATTATGACCAGCTCAGACCCCAACTCACAGCCCGATTCGACGTTTCAAGCTGTCCAAGCTATGGCAGACAGTCTCTATCAGCTCATTGAACAGAGCACAGACACAGTAGGCAGAATTGTTACCCCGATCGCTGAAAGCCCGCTGGTCAAATTTGCCACCAGGGTTCCGGGAATTAGCTGGCTCATGGCAGCTTTAGGGCAGGTAGATTCCGATAAGGTGCAGCGTGAGGTCATGGAACTGCGACGAACCTACCCGTTGGAGAATGATGAACAGCTTGCACAGCGGGTGATTGTGGAAACAGCCTGGAGAGCAGCAGGCATCGGATTGGTGACTAACTTTGCGCCGCCGCTGGCATTGCTCTTGTTTGCAGTTGATTTGGGTGCGATCGCCGCGCTTCAGGCTGGTATGATCTACAAGATTGCGGCAATCTATGGGTTCTCAACCCACGAGCCATCGCGCCGGGGCGAAGTTCTGGCAATTTGGGGTCTGTCGGCTGGGGGATCTAGCGTGCTGAAGGCAGGTCTTTCGATTGTAGAGTTGCTGCCTGGAGTGGGTGCGGCGATCGGCATTACCAGTGATGCCGCGCTGCTGTACGGATTGGGCTACCTTGCTAGTCGGTTTTATGAAACGAAGCAGCGGTCTGTGACCTCTTCCGGGCAATCTGTCGCTGACAAAAGCTGGCAGAATTGAGGAGTAGTCCATCGAATCGGCTTCGAGTGGCGATCGCAGTGAGATAATGAACGCGAGATTGCCGAAAAACCCACAGAAGCTATGAGCGTAAATTTAAACTGGCTAGGATTTGGCGGGGGACTGATCCTAGGAACGGTGAGCATGACCTCGATCGCTTACGCAGAGCAGCCTTTATTCGTCGCCTATCCAGCAGATCACTACGAAACCGCCTCCGATCGGATCTTTTTGATCGGCACGGCTCCTCCAGGCGGAAAAGTCACCGTGAATGGACAGGCGATCGATCGCAGCGATGCTGGACACTTTGCCCCTAGCTTCCCGCTTCAGCTTGGCGAAAACCAATTCACGCTGAGCTATGGAAATCAGCAGGTGGTGATTCATGTGAATCGGATCGCCGCAACGCCTGCGGCTCCGGTGGGAGTGACTTTTGGCGATGGGTCGCTGAACCCTGCGGTAGATATTGCCCGCTTGCCCAGCGACTCGATTTGCTTCGGGGCGATCGCGCCTGCCAATGCGATCGTTTCTGTAAAGCTGGCGACTCAAACCATCCCGCTTTCGCCCCAAGCCAACCCTGCCGAACTGCCGCCCAATTCTGCCGTACTCACTCAGCAGAATCAGCCACAGCCTGCGACAGCGGCTCAATCCTACCAAGGCTGCACCACAGGCGAAGCTTTATCCACTCCGCGTCGTACTGCCAGTCTGGATCTGGGCTATCCACAGTTTCAGCTCTCGCTCAATGGACAGACTGCCACTCAGCAGGGCAAAGGCAAAGTCGAAATTCTCTCGCCCGCTAGCCCTGCCGTGATTGAAGTCACCGCCGATCCGGGCACTGCCCGCACGGGAGCCAGCACAGACTATTCCCGCCTCACGCCCTTGCCCAAAGGCACTAGAGCCACTGTAACTGGACGAGAAGGCGAGTGGCTGCGACTGGACTATGGCGGCTGGATCAAAGCTGCCGAAACAAAGCCGATCGCCAACAGCCCTCCGCCCCAAACGCTGATCCGCAGCGTTCGCGCCAGCCAAGCCGGAGACTGGACAGAAATCGCCTTTCCGCTGCAAGTGCCCGTCCCGATTAGCGTTCAGCAGGGCGATCGCAGCTTTACCCTCACCCTCTACAACACCACAGCCCAAACCGATATCATTGCCGTAGACGATGACCCCGTGATCGATCGGCTCGATTGGCAGCAACTCGC
>JBBSFA010000448.1:0-3941 GCA_038239185.1 Elainellales cyanobacterium
CGGCGCTGTCCTGTAAAAAATTCTTGAGGATGGGGATAAAAGGTGACGACCGTGGCTAAAGCAGTCGGATCGATCGCTTTAGAAAGGTTCCACGGGTCTGCTTCGTCTGTAAAACCTGCTTTGACGGGAACAGGTTCGATCGCTCGACAAACAGGTTGAATTACCCGGCAGTGCCCTCGATGAACGCCATCGAAATTTCCAAGAGCAACGCAGGTTGGAGTTTTAACCGTGTCTAAGGAAGAGGTTATCCACACGCTTTACATTTTGACATAAAGTCAGCGGGTTTCACGAAGTCGATCGGGTTTTGCCTCAGCATTAATTTGCCTCAGCAGTGATTTGCCTCAACAATAAGGCGATAGCAAGTCAATCTCCATCCCTTCCCAAGCCACTACACTGTTTGGGAAAGACCGAGAGGTATCTTCCTTGATCTGATCCATAAAGGGATCGTCATGCAGCGGATCATGATGGAAGATCACCAGCTTTTTGACATTGGCGGCTTTAGCGACTCGAATTGCTTCCTGCCATGTTGAGTGTCCCCAGCCGACTTTACTAGTCTTTTCAGCGTGGTATTCCTCGTCGGTGTAGGTGGCATCGTAGATCAGCACATCCGCATCCCGCGCCAGCCACAGCACGTTTTCATCCAAGCGATCGGGGAAATGCTCGGTGTCCGTCACATAAGCGGCAGTATAGTTCCCCCAGCTTACCCGGTAGCCGACCGCCTCGCCAGGATGGTTGAGCAAAGCATTTTCGATCAACACTTCACCAATTCGCACCGATTCGCCCACTTCAATATCGTAGAATTTCAGCTCAGCTCCCATGATCTGAAGCGGCACAGGAAAATTGGGATGGAGCATCTGGTCATTGAGCCGCTGTTCGATGGTCGAACCGTTTGGTGCGATCGCCCCATAGATATGAAAGCGGTTGACTTTGATAAACGCAGGTGTGAAAAACGGAAACCCCTGAATGTGATCCCAGTGCGAGTGCGTAAAGAAGAGATGGGCTTCCACAGGCAGCTCTGCCAGCATGGTTTGTCCTAAGACTCTCAGCCCTGTCCCGCCATCAAACACTAAACGGTGTCCAGCAATCCGCATTTCAACACATGAGGTATTGCCGCCATAGCGAACGGTGTTTCCACCTGGACAAGCAATGCTTCCCCTGACTCCCCAGAAATGAATTTTGAACTGGTCTTGGGTGTTCGACATGCGGGTTTCCTGTGAGATTTCACCGAGTCTCAGTGAAGGTATTCAGAATCTAACAATCTAATCGTCTAGCTATTAAATTGTCTAAGTTAGAGAGCGCCTTAGACAATAATTTAGACAATTTAAACAATCAAAGGCAAAGGGCTTAAGCAGAGCGTGAAAACCTCGATCGCCTGCGCTCCAAGATAACTACTTGTTGTTCAACTTTCATTGAACTCATCACCCTTCAGGAAATTATGCGCTCTCTTACGCTAACAATCTTTCTACTTTCCATCAGATAGAAATTTGCTCGGAGTGCCCTTCTCCATTGTGCCCAGACTTTTGGTGATCCTATCGAGTTGAGATAGGTTGATGACTTAAGACAGGGAGTCTGAAATTGGCAATTGCCAATTTTGCAAAGATGATAATCCAGAGGCACAGGTCAGGTTGTATTGCAGCGGCGTAATCGTAATGTAGTTTTGCCGATTTGCCTGAACATCCGTTGGAGCGCGGTGGAACCAATCTAGGTCTTGACCTGTGGCTTTCAAGGTCGCTAGCTCAGTTGTTTGAGGATTTTGGTCATCAATCTCTTCGACCACTTCTCCAGAAAGCCAATAGTAAGTCTTGCCGCGCGGATCAGTTCGTTTTTCAAACGTGTCAAAGTAGCGTCGAATCCCCTGCCGGGTCATGGCGACTCCGGCAATTTCGTGAGCGGGCAGCGCGGGTACGTTGACGCTCAGCAAGGTGAGCTGTACCAAAGGATTTTTCTGTAAATGTTCAACTAAAGTCACAGCAAAATCGGCAGCGGGCTGGAACTCATGTCCTGCATGATTCGTGAGGCTAAACGCAATGCTGGGAATGCCTTCTAGAATGCCTTCCATCGCCGCAGACACCGTGCCGGAATACAGGACATCTGTTCCCAAATTTGCACCATGATTGATTCCTGACAGCACCATGTCAGGCAGGCTATCCAGCAAGGCGCTTAATGCCAGCTTGACGCAGTCCGATGGGGTTCCAGAACATGACCAGGCTTTAATCGCAGGGTGATAGCCCGACTCAATCCTCTCGGCTCGAATGGGATCATGGAGCGTCAGCCCATGCCCAGTTGCCGATCGCTCTCGATCGGGGCAGACCACTGTTACCTGATGCCCCGCCAGCGCTAACGTATTTGCGAGTGTTCGCACTCCCAGCGCAAAGATACCATCGTCGTTGCTAATCAGAAGCTTCATGGAAGTTTATAGGCAAGGTCAGTCTCTCTAGGATACTGAGTTCGATCGCGAATTAGCCGATCGAGCAATAGATTCAGCTAAGTAACGCTATCTTAAGTTATGCAAAAAACGCTACAATTAAAAGCTAAGTACAAAATTACTTCAGTCACATCCCTTCGGCATTCTGAAAGGTTTAGTCCTATGGACAGCGGGTATTTGATAGATTTTTACCACGGTTGGCTCATTGAAGTCCTGCCAATCGGAGTGTCACGAAATGAACCTGGCTTTAAAATGGTTTGTTATTCTCCTTGCCGCGAGAAATTTTGTAACGACCAAGTTTATCCCTCTGCCTTTGAAGCCATGAAAGCTGCTAAGCAGGCGATCAACTGGCATGTGGCTTGCCAACTGTTGAGAGATGTCCTGCGGCAGTTCTACGAAGCCGATCGGCTTGAATTTGAAGAGTGGCGATCGCTGCACCAATCGCTGACAGCGGCAACTAAGGCTCTTTGACTTTTTACATTTGAGGGATGCAGAATTCTGCATGCCTCAAATTTTATGGTTCTGAGGACTGGAGTACCGTTTTTGAAACAATTCGGGTTTTCTTGCGATCGGCATCCGAGAGCGCTTCGCCCGCTTGGAGGCGGGTCGCATTATCTTGCAGAACCGTTGCGGCGTTCATATCGCCCATCTGAAGGGCAGTTTTGGCGGCAGATTGCAGCATCGTTGCGGCTCCGGCGCGATCGCCCTGCTGGAGCTTCGATTCGGCAATTTGGGTCTGGCGGTATTTTGCCAGCGCAAAGACCTGCTGTTGCACTTGGGGATTGAGCGCGGGCTGGTAATTCCGTGAAACGGTCGCTTCAATGGGAATGCGCTCCGAAAGTAAGCCCGTCTGTCCGGTTGCAGGATCGTCATAGCGGACTTGAACTTGAGCGATCGGCTGGATGCCTTCGGGTAATTGCCCCACGTAAAGATTTGCCAGGACGATTTTAGGCGCTTCCATCATCAAATCGCCCAACCTGACGATCGACTGTGCGCCCTCTAAAGTCACGGGCAGTTCGATCGTTTCCGGGACAACTTGGGCGATCGGCTTCAGCTCTGCCAAGCGAACCTGTGGAGCCAGCGACAGGAGCAAATGCGCGTTGGTTAATCCCACCGATTGGATGCGGGTGAAGAGGCGGCTGAATTCGCTGACGGCATCTTCTGGCTTTTGGATGTACGAGAGACTGCCGCCGCCTGCATCGGCGATTTTTTCGAGGATGTCTTGGTTCCAGCGATCGCCAAAGCCCAGCGTACTCAGCGTAATGCTGTAGTTGGCGGCAAGAGAGGCGAGTTTCAGGCAGCGATCGTTATCGCCATGCTCATTTTCGCCATCCGTCAGCAGGAATGCCTGAGAAATGCTGTCTTTCTTGCCTTTGGCTAATTCTTCGATGCCCAGCCGCATTCCTTCGTCGATCGCAGTGCCGCCGTTGGCTTGCAGGCGGTTGATTTCCTGCTTAATGCTTTCGGGATTCTCGATCACCTGATTGGGGATTAGCACCTTGGCTTTGTGATGAAA
>JBBSFA010000449.1:0-3939 GCA_038239185.1 Elainellales cyanobacterium
AAGGGAAACTCATCTTGCCCGCTAGAGGTAGACAGGGTGTTGAACTTAACCTGATTTCCACCCAGACGGACGAAATCATCACCGCTGCTACCCTTAATGTTGTTGCTGTTCTGATCTGAGGTGATCGTGCCAGCTCCCTTCATTAGAGAAAATCCTGGGATATTTTCTACCTTGCGGAACAATGCCAACTCTTTGTCACTGACCGTGCGGAAATTGGCTGCGGATAAATCGGCTGCCTTAGCAAACGTCAATGATGCCAGAATATGCCCATCTGCCTTGTCAACGACCAGCGCATTGTTGACGCTGTCTATCGGCTGGTTGATGCCGCCTTTGCCTTTGTTTGTGCCCTGCACGATCGTGACATCATCCGCAGTCAGACCGTTGGTGAGAGCCAGTCTGTCCTGTTTTGCATCAAAGTCGAAGACTCGGTTAGTTGTTTCTTTACCCAGGATAATGGTATCTTGCCCGGTTCCTGTGGTGAAGATGTTTATGCCACCCTGATCGCCAGCAAAGACATCACTTCCCTTTCCACCGATTGCAACATCCTGAGCACCTGCACCTGTATCAATCAGGTCGCCTTTGGTAGCGGCTGCTCTGGCTAGAAGTTTGACTGATGAGGTGTGCTCGATTGTGTCTGAATTGAAGCCTCTCCCTTTCTTAAGTTTGTTGAGTGCAACATGGACTTCTTGGTTATGAGACACATCTGGCTTGCCTGGTCCATGATCATGTGAGTGTGAGTCGATCAGGGTACCTGCTTCGTCAAACGCTACACCCCGTCTGCCAGGATGACCATTCCGCCCAGCATCTTTGGCTAAAGTGGGAGTCACCGCCAAGTTCTGATCGAGGTTCTGACTGAACTGGGAGTCCAGCATTGAGGAACCATTCGAGTTACTCACCGGAGTGTCAGTTTTGGTGAGGGGGTCTACCAACATACCAGCCGAATAGTCTTGATTGTGCTGTTGTCCGTTATTTCCCAAATCCATGATTTCTCCTTGGTTAGATCACAATTGAAGTGCGTAGAAAATTAATCCCTGATGGCAAAGCTAGCGATCGGATTGACAAGCTCTTGGTAAATCTAGAAGTTCTCAGAATTCACCGATATGAGTTACGTCTAATCCTTTTTTTAATCATCAAGTTCAAGTCTTTCAAGTGATCAGCAAGTTCTTGCTCAGCCGTTGATTGGCAGAATTCTAGGCAATATTCTCAAGATGAGAGACATACTCTGAGAACTGATAGAGCATCTCTTTTGAGAGCCTGGTAGGTGATTCAGGCAATGCAAAGCCTGCACAAGTGGAAGAATTGCCATGCTCTGTCACAAGCTTTCGCAATCTTTCAGGAAGTGCAACCAATGGAAATTAGCTGATCAATAGTATCTGGTAGATCACGTCTCAAACCATCGTCAAGCGTTCAGTTTAGATGGCAAGACTAACTCAATTTGTGAATACTGGTAGAGACACAACTAACGGCAGAAACTCCTAGATAGAGGATTCTTGCTGAATGACTTAAAGGCTAAAACCTGTTTGATTTACCAGCTTCTCTCCAAAATCTAACATATCCGATCGACAATGACAAGATTTAACTTTCGGGAGATAAAGTTTTCATTAAAGGCTGCTAATGTGCATCAGATCACTGACTTGATTAGATGTCAGACGTTATGGAGTGCTAGTCAACTTGTGCCTTTTAGCCCTAATTAACTAGAACCCGATATACGCTACGGTTCCAATTAGAAAACGGATTGCTTCAGACCGAAGTTTGCTCAGAAAGTGCTTGCTCAGAAAGTCAAAATTTCTCGATCGTAGCTCTCTGGTGTGGGTTCAACTTCCCAGACTAACCCTTCTCTTGGCTCCAGCATCACATCAACATAGAGCCGATCGATCGCCTCGATCGCGGTGTCCTCGTTGTGATCAAACGCCTGTAAATCTTCCGTTAAAAGCCTTAATTTGAAGCCCGAAGGCACTAGGCGATCGGCATCCAGCGGACGTAGCTCAAATCGCCAGGTGCGGTCTTCTGGATTGCCTCTGGGGATCACCCGCAACTCATACTGCTCACATGAGATTACTAACTGCCGCGATAATCCTCCGGGTTGTCGGCTCCGCATTCCTTGAAGGGCGGGTGAGGTGCGCGCTTTCCAGCCGTTCAGCCCTGCCAGACCCGATATGCCTGCCTGTAACCAGTGCGGAATTGACCATAAGCTTGTGAGTCCTTGCCGCCGTTCATAAAGGCGTTGCCGCCAGCCGCCATGTTCTAGCAAAGCTGCCCAAAGCTGAAATGGCACGGCTAGACGAGGAAAGACGATCGCAGGATTGCCAAGGCGCTCCAGCAGGTTTTCTGCCTGTGGCAGCCGTAAAGCTGGAATAGCTGCCACTTCTGCCCGCAAGGGTTCCTCTGGACAAAGCTGGCGAGCCACCCAAAGCACATTTAAATCCTGAATCAGATCGGCTTCATCCAGGCTGTAGGTGCGATCGCTTGGATCATATGCTCCGTTTGTTTTGAGGTGATGATGCGTCGTATAGCCCCAAATCCGAATCCAGCCTTCATCGGGATTGACCTGCACTGCCAGATAGTAGTCTGCGCTCCAGCTAGGAATATCTACCCATTCTTGCGGGACTCGCAGTTCCCGCAGATCGATCGCGATCGTGGGAATCACAACCAATCGAATGCCGTCCCACTCGATCGCAGCGCCGTTGACAACTTCCCAAAAGCTAGGCAATGCCGCAACAGAAGGCAAAACTTTGGCGACCCGCTCTTCCTGTAACCAGGGTAAGATCGCCTCCAGACTCATCTGATTCAGACGAGCCTGCCAAGCTGCCCCGGAGGTCGAGAAAGCCTGGTTCTGGTGCTCCAGCACGGATTCTGGGATCTCTAACTGGAATCGATCGATCATTGCGGAAAGAGGCATTGCATCAGAAGACATCATTGGAACTCCGTTGCAGCTATGGCGGATGGGATAGAAGAGGAATAGTGGGCAGCCAGCCATTCCTCTAGAGTGTTGCTCATGCTGTCCAATACCAGGGAGGTTAAAGAAATATGCAGCGTTTCTTGACTCCATCGCGCTAGGGTCAGCAGCAAGGTTTGCCTAAGCCGATTGAGTCGGCGGGAAATCGCGTATTGTTTCACGCCTAGCTGTTGGGCGATCTGCTGCTGGGTCAAGCGTTGCTGATAATAGAAGGTTAGGAGCGTTTGAGCTTCGCGATCGAACTGGGTGATCGCAGTGGCTAAAATCTGATTGATTTGCGTACTCTGAGTTTCGTAAGCTTCGATCTCTTCTTTGGCGATCGCTTCAGACAGCAAAGAGTCCTGAACTCCAGGCAGGTGATCGAGCAGTTCTCCTGTTTCTTGTCCTGGAATCGGCGTGTGAATGGAAATTTTTGTCGGATATAGGAACATCCGCACGGCTTTGGCACAGGTTAGCAGCCATTTTTCCAGGATTTCTGGACTGTAGGTTTGAGTGGTGCTGAGTTGGCTTACTTGCTCGGCATTGTAAATCTGGGCGATCGCCTGCCAAATTTCAGCGGTAGGTTTACCTAACCGACGAGCAGACTGCACTGTGCTGGTTATGGGACTGGGCGCATACAGTTCCTTAAAGCAGTTCCAGGCTAAAACATAGCGATCGATCGCGTCGCGGCTCTCTCCAGAAAATTGCAGGGCTTCTACTAGCCGTTTGTGGCTAGTTTTATGCAGCAATGCCCAATCGGTGCAGATCCCGATTTCCTGCTGTTTCTCGACCTGATTCTTGATCACACCGCTCAGCACCAGTTCGGCATAGCTTTTCAGGTTGGGGCTGAGCTGCGGGTTAAAGTTTTTGAGGACTTTGTCAGTACAGGCGATCGCCGTTTGAAAGAAGTCGGCGATCGAGTAATTGCCTGTCAGCTTTAGCGCTAGCTTGCGGGAAGTCCAGTAACAGACTTCCTGGAGATATGCCGTCATTTGGGTAGCCGC
>JBBSFA010000450.1:0-3927 GCA_038239185.1 Elainellales cyanobacterium
CGCCACGCTGGAATCAGGCGAACTAAATCGAGATGGCTTTAAGATTAGCATCGCACCGGACGGAGATGATTTAGCGATCGCCCCTGGACATCTCTATGTTAGCGGCACACTTTGCGAATTAGAATCCGGTACGTTCCTGACGGTGACTGCTGGTGCTGACAAAGAAATTGAAGTTGAAACACTCACGCTGGACGATCGATCGCTGGAACCGAATCAGTGGCTAGAAGTCTACGCTGATATCAACGGGAAGTTGCTCAATCCAACCCAGCGAGTCCGAATCGAAAAGATCGACTCAAAACAGCGGAAGCTAACTTTAAGTGAAGCGATCGCATAATCCGGTCGGATGCGCCGCTTGGTGACTTATTTGAAGCAGCCCGATCTTCCCAGTCTAGACAGTAAATTAACAGACGGAATTTACACCGTCTATCTAGACGTTTGGGAACGCCATATTACTAGCGTCGAAGATCCAAAAATTCGCGAAGTTGCACTCAGCATCCCTGACACGACGACTCGAACTCAAACAGTTTGGCAACTCAAACTGAAACCCTTTGATCAGTTGCCTGGAGCGACTGATAAACCTTTTCCAGACGCGCTAGACGATTCAGAGTGGGATTCTTTGATTAAAGAACGTTGGTTTCCTTATATCCAACTCTTGCGCGATCGAATGACGCAAGCCAAGATGAATGCCTGTGCTAAAAACTGTCCTACTGTTGGGAATCCAGCCAATACGTTCAACAGTGCTGCTGGTCAAACGGGCAGCGATCGCCGTTTAGACAATCAACTCTACCGCGTTGAAATTCACACGCCCGGAACGCTAGGCATTGCCACCTTCAAATGGTCACGCGATAACGGCAGTGTGGTTAGTCCGATCGACACCCAGAAAGGCATTCAGGGCGGGGTCATTCCAATCCAAAAATCTGGGCTGGAAGCTTGGACTTCTGCCAAGCCCGGACAGTGGATTGAAATTAGCAGTACAGAACAAGAGCTTCAAGGTCAGCCGGGAGTTTTGGCGCCGTTCCAGCAGGCAACCGATACCCGGATCTTGTTCAACGATGCTCGAATTGCTGGCGGTTCCATTCCAGTAGACGCTTCGACTGTTCGCCGCTGGGATCATGCCACTCAACAGCCCAGCATCCTTACTAGCTCTGAATGGACTCCCCTGGAAAATGAGATCAAGGTATGCTTTCAGCCCGCTACGCCCGATACTCGCTACGAAACAGGCGACTATTGGCTGATTCCAGCCCGATCGATCGACAACGATATTCAGTGGACAGACAATGGCGCAAAACCTAACCCTGAGCCGCTCGCCCAGTCGCCCGCAGGCATCCGCCATGAATACTGTTTGCTGGCATTGGTCAAAGTAGCGAACGGTAAGTTTGCTGTGCCGCAGTCCGATCCTGATCCGATCGCGGCTCAAGCAAAAGTTCTGAAAGATTGTCGAGTCGTTTTTCCGCCGCTGATGCGCTGCGTGGACAAAGATCAGGGGCTGTTTACAGGCACACTCGAAGTCCAATCTGACTTTTTTGTCACGGGCAAAGGACGCGCCGGGATTGGTACTCGATCGCTCACGGCTCGGCTGCAAGTCCAGGGATTGGCTTCGACTCAAGCAACGGGCACGATTTCTCTGGCGGGTGACGGTATGAACGTAACTGCGATCGATCCTGATGTCAAAAAGCAACTCAACATTGGCGATAAGTTGCTGATTAATGGTCGTTCGGTCTTGGTGACGAACACTAACCCACTCATGATCGCGCCACCGCTCAACCTTGAGAATCAGACTTTCTTCTACCCGCCTGCGATCGCTCGGTTTGATGACAGCGATCGAAAAACACAGTTTGCCGTGACTGCAATGGGGAATGTTGGAATCGGGACAATAACACCTACTCAGAAACTAGAGGTGATTGGGGCAGTCAAGGCAGATGATTTTTTTGGGAATGGCGCAACGCTAACTGGCGTGGTCAAAACTAAGGGTGAAAACACAATGACGGGTCCACTGACTGTCACAGGTGACCTGCAAGTGGATGGCACATTAACGATCAAAGATAATAGCCTTTCAGGGGCTAAATTGATTGACGACAGCATCACAGAAGATAAACTCAGTCCCGATATTGTCAGCAATCCTAAACTCAAAAATGGTTCAGTCACCAAAGATAAATTGGCAGACAATGCGGTGACTAGCGACAAGATTGCAGACGCAGCCGTAGGGACTTCTGAATTGGCAGATGGGTCAGTCACGATCGGCAAACTAGAGCCGAAAGCGCGACCCGTGAAAAATCCTTGGGAAGACGGAGCGGGTAATAGTCTGTTCTATAATGGCAGAGTCAGTATTGGGCAGTCCCCCAAAGCCCCAACCGCGAAATTAGAAATCCAAGGAGAAGACAACTCTAACACCACCGGATCGCTGCATGTCACGAATGAATCACGTAAAAGTCTTTTCTTCGTTCAGAATAATGGTAACATTGGCATCAACACGGATGAGCCTAAGACTGCGCTGCATGTGGTTGGAACCGTTGCGATCGGCGACAAAAATACAGGAACGCCAGCAGGTGTAGCTTTGTTTGTCAATGGCAACGTCAACGCTAAAGACTTTAGCCAGATCTCATCGCGCACGTTAAAGCAAAACATCACAGAGCTATCCAGCCAGGAAGTCACTGGACTGTTAGCTTCGTTGAATCCAGTCAAGTTCAACTATGCAACTGACCAGCCTGACATTGTTCATGCCGGATTCATTGCCGAAGATGTTCCTGAGCTGGTTGCTTCCACCGATCGCCAAGCCGTTCGATTAGGTGATGTCGTAGCCATCCTGACCAAAGCCGTCAAAGATCAGCGACAGGCGATCGCTTCACTCAGCCGCATTGCCAAAGATCAGCAGGCAGCGATCGCTGCTTTGACTGAGCATATTCAGCAATTGGAGCGCGATCGAGTTAGGGAATAACCTTGAGGGCAGATTGGTGTTTGGGTTGCATGATTGCTACCAGAAAAGAAGCAATCTATTTACCTCGGATGGAATAGTTTGCGATCTACGGAGCTTTTTATGGATCAGCGTTCTGGGAAAGGTGGTGATATTCATCTGCTAGAGTTTCGATCGCTTCCAGCAACTGCACCTGCCCCCATCCTTGATAAAGCGTCGCGGCGATCGCGCTACCTCCTGCCCCCACGCCTTCTTTCACAAAGCCTCGCTCGTAGGCAGCGAGCGTTGCATAGCGCGACTGAGCAAAGCTGAGCTGCGTTGCTAACAGAGGCGCATTTAACAGAGTTGCCAATCCGACTGTATCTCCAGTTGGGTCTTCTGCCACCCAGCGGGTAGTCCCGACTATCACCTGATCGGGTTGCCAATCCAGCGCTTCAGTTTGGGCGATCGCTCCCATCAGCGCATAGACTGCCAGCATTTGAGTCCCACCCGCTAGCATTACACCGCATTGACGGCTAGCAGCGATCGCCATCCCTGCCACTACAATTTGCATCGGGTCACCCACGGCAGCAACAAGAGACAAAGGCGAGATAGGGAAAGCCGCAGAGCAACCCAAGCCAGCTTGCACCAGCTCCCATTTTTGCTGATGATTGCAAGTGGGGTGGCTGCTGTTGACCTTGCCGATCGCGTCCCAGCCCAATCCCGTAAGAATAGCCAGCGCCGTAGTCGTACCACCCACGACGCACTCGCTCAGAATTACATAGCCATCGGTTGCAGCCGCTAGCTTTTCGCCCCACTGTAACCCTTGGTGCAGCAGGTGTTTAACGATCGCAATCTCCAACGCATTGCCCTGGCTCAGGCAGCGAGCCGGAGTACCACCCAGATCGATACAAGCGACTGAGGGCGCACAGGGCAGTCCGGCGTTGAACAAATAGAGGGGGATCTGCTGCGCTGCCACGATGGCGCGGCTAATTAGCACAGGTGACGCGCCTGCTTGCAGTGGCGGCAGCGGATAC
>JBBSFA010000451.1:0-3921 GCA_038239185.1 Elainellales cyanobacterium
AAAGAGAAAAAAGACTGAAAGACACCTGATGAGAAGTCTAGCCGATGCACCACGCTCCGCAAAATCTTTAGAAAATCTACTAACACTCCACACAGATAAAAGAATAAGGCATGATCTGCATCTGGGCAAAACATAAAATCCCAAAATGTTGATCTTTGGCTGTTGACCTTTTAAAGCGCCTTTCTTCCAAATTGCCCTTAAATGGCAATTAACCTTCAAACAATAGCAGAAAGCTACAGGATTTCTGTGTATTGAGCGATGTGAGAGTGCGAATCGGCACAACATCAAGCCCAACGAGCCGACGTTGAGCTTGTCCAAACGCTAGCCTGCTCATGCTTCTAGCTATCCGCGATCGAGTTAAATGCCGTGTTGCGGGTCTGCCATGCCAGCTCCAACAAGCGCACCCAGCGTTTTTGCACTTGTTTAGGCGTACAGCGCAAAGTTTTGGCAATGTCCTGATCGCTAAGTTTCTCGCCCTTGAGCTGTAAAAGCTGCTGCTGATCGTGTGTTAGCTGCTGGAGAAACACTTCCCACTGCTGCTGCGGCATTCCTAAGTTTTGGTCTAAGTCGGCTTCGAGCCACTGATGCACCAACTGCCAGCGATGCGATCGCGAGAATTTTTCGACGTGATACTTAAACCGCTGCTGCAAATAATCGCGCTGGCGGGTCGAAAGTCCCAGCACTTCGTCAATTTCGGGCGCAGAGAGGTCTTGCAGCTTCAGGGTGAGATAGTCAATGCAGTCGGATTGCCCTTGAGATTCCAAGTAAGCCACCAGCTCGCTGATCACGCGATCGCGCACCACCGAATCGGTGGGATCAACGGCATCCGCAACCATCTGTTCTCGGACTTGCTGCACTACGGGCGATCGGCTGTGAATCTCGGCTTCTTCCCCTTTTGCTGATTCCACTGCCAGCTCCAAATCTAAGGTGGTGTCAGGCGGCTGGCGATGGGCAAATCCTTGAGCGCGCAACACCACAAGCTGCTGGCTACGGCGACCCGGCAAATTGATGCGGCGTTTGGCATAGTGCTCGGTGAATGCCATGTACTCGGCAAGCTCTAAGCGAGTGCGGGGGCTGTATTGAATCGGTAAGATATTTTCTCGTCGAAAGGCTTTTAAGACTTCAATATAAAAGCCTTGCAGGAAATCTTCGATTAGTCCATATCGTGCCGTAAAGCCCATTTGGGTTTGGCTAGTGGCAATATGACGATACACCATCGTACTCAAGTGGCTATGAAGTTCCACCCTGCCGCGCTGAGAGCCGAGGCTGTAGTAGCTCAAACACTTTTGCAACCGATGCCGCGCTAAGGTGATCTGCCAGGTTTGAATCTCTCCAGACATTTGAATCCGATCGCTCTTGCTGCAAATGCGCTGCACTTCCACCGCAAGGCGCATGATCACCGATCTGACATTTGCCGACAGCGCCGGGAGTTCAGCTTGAAATTCACTTAGTAATAGCTGAACGAGGCTAGTAAGTTGGGCTTCGTTTTGGGCTTCGTCGTCTTGGGCTTCCTCTGAGCTAGAAGCAGGACTGGAAATCGGGGTTGGCGCAGAATGAGCAATATAATTCACCCTAGCTGGAGGAGAATCCGGTGGCGGATCGATCGCATGGGCGCGATCGTCGCTGAGGCTATAAGGCATTGGGTTGGCAGAACTGGGGGAATTTACGGATTTGCGATTCATGACTTGCTTAGGTGATAAATGCACGGCATCAATAGATAGACGACATTTAGATAAGTGACGTGGGTCTCATGATTTTTGTACTTCTGTTTGGTTGTACTTCTGTTTTTGAGGAAGGTGGGTGATCTGTTTTCCGCAAAAGCAGAAATGCAGTAGCCTGAGCTACATAGCTGAGCAGCCTATCGGTAATCTATTTGACTCAGGGATTAAATAGTGACCAGGAACTCCACTAAGCCCTTAGAACTCAAAACCGAGGCAGTTGTTTCTGCCCTGCTATATTTCTCTACAGAGAACCCTCTTTGCACTACGGGCAAGACCCGATCGCCCTATGGCACTTCTTGAATTGGTTTCCGGATTGGTAGATTGCACTTAGAGTAGAAGTCTCGATAGAAGCCACTGCTAGCACTGAAGCACCCAAGAGCTGGCTGTTTTGGAACTTAATGGCACTCTGCCAGAAGCGATCGTTCACTGCTGGGCAGTGGACAATCTATCAGGTGGCGGTTGATCGCAGCTCTAACCTTTCACCGTCACCCAATCGGCGATCGCTTCCCAGCCTAACCCCTTTCGGACTAAAACCGCTTCTTCGGTGGTCAAATCCAAAATGGTAGACACCTGGGAGCGAATCGGTAGATGCTCATCAGCCATGATGTCTACGACCATTATGTCCACCAGCTTTTCAAAGTGGTCAAGCAGCTCTGCTTGCGATAGGGTTGCATCTGTGTCGATCGCAGAGGGGTCGATCGCAGAGGGCGCTGAAGTGGAAATAATCGGGTTACCCAAAGCTTCCAGGAGCGCCTGACAGATGGCATGATCGGGCACGCGAATTCCTGTGGTTTTGCGTTTGGGGTTCATCACCAACCGAGGCACTAGCTTGGTGGCAGGCAGCACAAAGGTATAGGGACCCGGAATCAGGCGGCGGATCAGCCGATAGGCAGGATCGTTGACTACGGCATATTCAGAAATGTTGGAGAGGGACGAACAGAGGAAAGTCAGCGGTTTGTCGCTGGAGAGTTGCTTAATTCGTCGCACTCTTTCAACTGCCGATTTAACATTAAGATCGCAGCCGATCGCATATACCGTATCTGTGGGGTATAGCATGACGGCTCCATTGCGGAGTGCATCCCGGATTGTCTGAATCTGACGGACTTGGGGCGTATCGGGATGAATTCTGTAGAGAGTTGCCATTGCTGTAATTTTTTACCGAAAGTAAAAACCTGTACTGAGAAAAATCTGCGCCAAAAATCGCTTAAAACATCGCTTAAAACAATGCCGAAAATCGCCTATTTAGACTGTCCAACTGGAATCGCTGGAGACATGTGTTTGGGGGCGCTGGTTCATGCTGGCGTTCCTCTAGAGTATCTGATTGAGCAACTGGGACAATCGGGAATTGCGGACGAGTTTAAGCTGTGGGCAGAGTCGGTCGATCGCAATGGGCAGCAGGCGACAAAAGTGCATGTCGATCGGGTAAAGGTCGATCGATCGCACCCGACGCACTCCCATGATCACCCACACGATCACGCGCACTCCCACGATCACGCGCATCCACACGACCCCTCACACGACCACCCGCACGACCACGCAGACTCTTCCACCGCTCCTAGTCGCAATCTACCAGAGATCGAGCGCCTGATTCGCAAGGCGGGTCTACCGATCAAGGCAGAAACTTGGAGCTTGGCGGTATTTCGACAACTGGCAGTCGCAGAAGGCGCTGTACACGGAATTCCACCCGAACAAGTTCACTTTCACGAAGTAGGCGCGATCGATGCGATCGTCGATATCGTCGGGACTTGTCTGGGATTAGATTGGCTCGGCGTAGATCAGCTCTATTGTTCTGATTTACCCACGGGCGGCGGCACAGTTTGGGCTGCACATGGTCGCTTACCTGTCCCTGTTCCGGCGGTTCTGAAGCTGTGGGAGCTGCGTCAGGTTCCAATTTACAGTAATGGCATCGATCGCGAACTCGTCACACCTACAGGAGCGGCGATCGCCACGACTTTAGCCACGAGTTTTGGCGCACCGCCAGCCATGACGCTTCAATGCGTCGGGTTAGGGGCTGGTTCGCAAGATTTGATGATCCCCAATATCTTGCGGCTATGGATCGGGGAGCGATCGGAGGGGGCTGTCCAGCCTACTCAGATCCCAACTGAATCTTTTCAGGCAGGCGAAACTGTCTCTGTTTTGGAAACCCAAATCGATGACCTGAATCCTCAAGCGATCGGCTATGTGTTTGAAGCGCTGTTTG
>JBBSFA010000452.1:0-3914 GCA_038239185.1 Elainellales cyanobacterium
AAAAACCATCGATCTAGCGACACAGAAGGTTGTACCGACTTCCCAAGCTGCTCAAGACAGTCTGCCCGCTCTGGCTCAATCCCTCACAGCCTCTACTCGCACCACAGCTTTGACGATCGCTGGAATTGCCACGCTGCTGCTGCTGGGCATAGGACTCTACGGCATGCCAAAGTCGCCGCTATTGCCAACCTCCGTTTCCCAAACGCCCCAGCCTTCTTCTCAAGCGGCGGCTACGCTCCCTCCTACCCTCAAAACCCTTTCGGGGCATGCACAGCCCATCTGGGCGGTTGCCATTAGTTCGGATGGAAAAACCTTGGTCAGCGGCGGCGGCGATCAGACCATCAAGATTTGGAATCTGCAAACGGGAACCCTGCTCCGCAGTTTGGCCGGACATACCGATACGGTGAGAGCGATCGCCACAAGTCAAGATGGGTCTTTTCTAGTCAGCGGCAGCGGCGATAAAACGCTCAAGATTTGGAATTTGCAAACGGGAGAGCTGCTCCGCACTTTGACTGGACATGCCGGACCCGTTTGGTCAGTGGCGATCAGTCCAGATGGACAAACCTTAGCCAGTGGATCTTACGACGGCACTATCAGGATTTGGGATGTGCAGACGGGTAATCTGCTTCGCACCCTCCCCGACCACTACGATTCAGTCTGGTCGGTGGCAATCAGCTCAGATGGGCAGACCCTCGTCAGTGGCGCTTACGACGGCACTATCAAGGTTTGGGGTTTGCAGACTGGTAATCTGCTTCGCACCCTGACTGGAGGCAACTCTGAGGCAATTCGATCGGTAGCAATCAGCCCAGATGGGCAAACCCTCGCCAGCGGGAGCTGGGATAAAACGGTGAAGATTTGGGATCTCAAAACGGGGCGGCTGCTTCACAAGCTTTCTGGACATACAGACCGCGTGCTTTCGGTCGCAATTGACCCGACCGGACAAACCGTTGCCAGTGGCAGTCTGGATCGAACCATCAAAATTTGGGATCTCAAAACAGGGCGGCTGCTTCAAACGCTGGCTGGGCATTCTGATTGGGTCATCTCTGTCGCGTTCAGTCCCGATGCCAAGACTTTAGTGAGCGCCAGCAAAGACGAAACCGTCAAGCTTTGGAACATGGGTCAGACCCTGGCTCAATCCAAAGCTAGCGCTGAAAACTGAGGCTGGAACCCACACGATCGCTCCAAAATTAAATCGCCCCAAAATTAAAGGGACTCGGCAAAGCCGAATCCCTTCCAGTAACCAGGAAAAATTCAATAAAAGCAAAGCAAATAGGCTGGTGCCTAGCGAGAAGCGGTACTATCCAGGACTTCTAGCTTGACGGGCGCAACGCCAGACTGCACCAACCCAATCACCGAAGCCGCGCCTCGCGACAAATCGATGATGCGATCGGCAGCAAAGGGTCCGCGATCGTTAATCCGCACGACCACCGACATGCCGTTATCCATGTTGGTGACTCGCACCTGCGTCCCAAAAGGCAAATCACGATGAGCCGCCGTGAGCGCATTCTGATTGAATGCTTCGCCGCTGGCGCTAGAGGCACCATCAAAGCCTGGTCCATACCAGGATGCCATGCCAGAAACGGAAAGCCGGACGGGACCCAGTGCGATCTGGGTTCCAGACTGCGACGCGGCAGCAGGAGCACCTGTGACTCTCTGGAGCGGCGGTGCATTCCCAACTTGGCGGCGAATTAGGTTCGTCGCTTGCAGCACGTCCTCAGTCGGATTCTGCGTAGTCTTGGGCAAAATTGTATCGGCAGTCATCTGCACCAGCGCTTCATCACCTGCTTTGATCAGGTAGCAGTGCTGTTGCTCATCCCAAACTGCCGTAATCGTATTGGCATCCACATTATCGTGGTGGATCTGGTTGAGCCGAGCGGCGATCGCAGTAGCACGCCACATGGGGTCATGCGTGTCAGTGGCATCGGCTTCAGGTTGAGCAGATGCAGCACTGGCTAGAGAATCGGACTGCAAGTTCGAGCCAACAGGCGATCGAGCATTGGTTTGAGCGATCGGCAGCGTCCGATTTTGGATGCTACCCACCTTCGTGTCAGGCGGAGCCGTGGAAATCGGCTGATTGCTCGCAGAAGCACCCGAACCTTTAGGCGCGACTGAACTGGCAACAGACGGACTGGCAGAAGCAGGGTTATCGCCAGCAGCCGTCACGGCTTCACCTAAAAACGTCAGAACTGGAATGTTACGAACGTATAGGGTGGCGGCGCGTCGTCCGGCTAGCTCATGGGCATGAATGATCGTAATCGTTTCATCCGGACTGGCTGGCTGTTGGGCTTGATATTCCCCAACTTTGACGGCTTCTTGCGGCTGCGACTCAGGTGGCTGAACATCGGACTGAGCGCGATCGGCAGGACTGCTAGCCTGCGGGCTGCTGGCTCCCAGATCAGCCGATCGAGTAGAAGGTTCCTGATCTGAAGCAGTCTCAGAGGTAGAAACCTTTACGGCTGCACCAGATTCAGGAGCTTCAGGACTTCCAGACTGTTCGGCATAGCCGGGTAGAACACCTAGCGATGCCATCAGCAGGGTTACGGCAAAGCCGCTTAGAAATTTTTGATTCATTACATCCATCGTGAAAGTACATGGAGTATCGAGCGAAAGATCGAACAGCTCAAAAGTGCTTAAAAGCCTAAGCTGCTAAACCGGGTTGCTGGACTAAATCTGCTGTTGGAGCTTCGGGGCTGAGAAGCCAAAAAGAGACAGAGATATATAGACGACATCCCTTAATAACTCGTACTCGTTACGGGTTCACTCCTGGTTATTGAACTGCAACAGACTAACATGAAGCTTTCGCAATTTGGATCGGGGACACCTCAGAAAGCGGCACAACTTCACATAAACTTCATACAGCATTTTAGGCTAAATCCCCTGCTGCGAAAAGCTTTAACCCATTTTTCGCAAAAAATGGCTACATCGAAACTTCATGTTAACTTCACACAATTTCCCAACTATTCGGTTAAGCAGTCGCTTAACTTAACTTAATAGCTATAAAGCGCTAATCCGATACTTCGCTTTAGGCATCTTCACAAAGACAGAAGTCCTCTAAACGGGAGCAAAATTTTTTGCGATCGGCAACAGATGAAACTTTGGGTTGAGATCAAGCGATCGGTAACCTATTCGGTAAACTTTATTGTCAGAGTATAGTTCCCTATTTGCTTGCCAAAAAGTATTTTATTAGCGCTGAAAATCATTCTAAATTTATATATATTTGATTCTTTTTTATCTAAAAAACCAAGATTTAGCCAGAAGAGACGCTGAAGAAAGCCGTCCCCAAATTTATATCTGATCCATTGATCAGCAGATTTAACACTAGCAAGTTATCCTCAAAGCCCTTGAAGTCAAGCACTTTGGCTGGCGGATCTATCTTCAGGAATATTTCGCCTTTCGTAAAGCTGGCTACACTTCTGCCTACAGGTTGATCCGGTATTTCATTTTCCCAAGGTACAAATGGGGTAGTAAGTTGTGACTACAAAGTAAATAGATCCGGAGGACAAACGAATGAATATTGCTCGCATCAAATCCCTACTTTCAAGCTCAGCGCGATTCCTAGTTGTGGCAGCCGCTTGTACTTTCTTAATGTTCTCTAGCGCTTTCCCAGCTTTCGCAAGCAACGCTAAGAGCAACCCGACTGAAGGATCAGCGCGTCTGGATGATGTTCAAAGAAAGTCTGAGGATATTCTGAAGCGAGATCCGCTAAATCTACAGGAAACCCAATCAGAGGCAAACAAGGGGCTAAACGAGATTCAAGGTAACGCGAATGCCAACAGCATGAGCCGCCCCAGCAACTCTCGCAAGGTTGAATCTGCTGCCGAAAAAGTAGAAAAAGCTTTGGAAAAGGCAACTGGCAGAGACTAATAGTCTTGATAGGGTTTTGTAGGATGCGTTAGCGCAGCGTAACGCATCGT
>JBBSFA010000453.1:0-3907 GCA_038239185.1 Elainellales cyanobacterium
CTTAGATAAACAGCTTCCCTCCGCTGGTATTAACCAGTCTCAGGTTCTAAGGGACTCTCTCAGCCTGACTAAATCAGGCACCCCTAGCTTGGCTGCTATCTTAGCGCAGATCTGGCGAATTTTGCTATGGTTCTCGTGAATCGCAAAATTTCTGCACCCAATCCGAAAGAACAAACTCTAGCGTAATATCTAACATTGGTATATTCCTAACTACAGTAGAAGTCGTATCGTGTAAGAGAAATTAAAACAATGGTGCAAACAAGTCTAGAAACTGCTGGCGAAACCAGCCGCGATCGCATCAGCGCCCTAGTGCAGCAGCAAAGAGCTTTTTTCAATACAGGCGCGACCAAAGATATCACCTTCCGGTTAACGCAGTTGCAAAAGCTGCGGCAGGCGGTCACAGCGCACCAAGATCAGGTATTCCAGGCAGTCAAACTTGATCTGAATAAGCATGAAGTTGAAGCCTTTTTGACTGAAATGGGCGTGGTCAAAGAAATTGACTATGCGATTAAGCATCTGCGATCGTGGGTAAAACCGCAAAAAGTATCGCTGCCCTTGCAGCAACTCCCTGCCAAAGGACGCATTTACCCAGAGCCGCTGGGCGTGGCATTGATTATTTCTCCCTGGAACTATCCCTTTTATTTAATGATTGCTCCCTTGGTTGGGGCGATCGCGGCTGGCAACTGCGCCTTGCTCAAGCCTTCGGAACTGGCTCCTGCGACCTCTCAGTTGATTGCATCCCTTATCCAACAGACCTTTGAGCCGGAGTATATTGCTGTAGTGCAAGGCGGCATAGAAGTGAGTCAGGCGGTGCTAGAAGAGAAATTTGACCATATTTTCTTTACGGGCAGCACGGCGATCGGCAAACTGGTGATGCAGGCAGCGGCTCAGCATCTCACGCCCGTGACGCTGGAGCTAGGCGGCAAAAGTCCCTGCATTGTCGATGCTGAGATTCAGGTAGACTATGCTGCCAAGCGAATTGCCTGGGGTAAGTTTGTCAATGCTGGGCAGACCTGCATTGCGCCAGATTATTTGCTGGTCGATCGCCGCATCAAGCCAGCGCTCCTGGAAGCGATCAAAGCGGCGATTCATCAGTTCTACGGCGATGATCCGGCAACCAGTCCTGACTTTGCGCGAATCATCAATCCCGAGCAGTTTTCGCGGGCAATGAGCTTGCTGAACAGCGGCAATGTGGTGGTGGGCGGACAAACGATCGCCGCAGAGCGGTACATTGCGCCCACGGTACTCGATCGGGTGAGTTGGGATGATCCGGTGATGCAGGAAGAAATTTTTGCCCCGATTTTGCCTGTGTTGGAGTATGAGGACTTGGAAGAGGCGATCGCCCAAATCAATGCGCGTCCCAAGCCACTAGCGCTCTATCTCTTCTCCAAAAATCCGCAGATCCAGCAGCAAGTGCTCCAGCGAACCTCTTCGGGTGGGGTCTGCATCAATGACACGATTATGCAAATTGCCGCCTCAACGCTGCCGTTTGGCGGGGTGGGTGCGAGCGGCATGGGCAGCTATCACGGCAAAACGAGCTTTGACACGTTCTCGCACTACAAGAGCGTTTTGTATAAACCGTTCTGGATTGATCTGCCGTTCCGGTATGCTCCTTATGCGGGCAAGCTGCCGCTGTTGAAACGGATCATGGGTTAATGATTTATCTCTCCTTTGCCGCCTGCTGACTTGCCGCCCTTTGAACCCGCTGTACCTGCTTCGGAGCGTTCATCTCCTGGAATAGCGCGATCGCAGCTTCAAAGCATTGGCGGCTCTCGTCTAGCTCGTCCATTCGCTGATAGGTCAAGCCCAGCTCATAGTGAACTTCTGCCAGATCGCTCTTTGCCCCCAATCGATCGAACAACTCCGCCGCCGCTTGGTGGTTAGCGATCGCGCCTCGGAAGTCTTGCCGCTCTCGACAAAGCACCGCTAACCCGTTTAGCGCTTCGGCTTTGACTTGGGTATAGTGGCTTTGCTCAGCGTAGTCTTTTGCCAGCGTATACATCTGCTGCGCTTTGTCCAAATCGCCTACATTCAGCAGCGTCCGCCCTAAAAATAACAGGCTATAGCCTCGACTCCAGACCCCGCTGCTAGCCACAGTATAGTCATCCACCACTTGCTGAGCAAACTGTTGGGCTGTTTCCCGGTGTCCTTGACAAGAGTGGAGATAGGCTAAACAAAACCAGCTATAGACGGCGTACTTATGTGACTCGCTGTGGGTTGCCTGAGCGCTGACGGTATCAAAAAACTCAGCCGCTTCCTCTAGTTCCCATAAGCCAAGCTTGCATAACCCAATGTCGAACAGCGATTGAATTTCTAAATCTTTTAGCCCAAACTCAATCGCCATTTCATAGGATTTTTGGTTGCGAGCCGCCGATCGGTGTATCTCTCCAGTTAACCAAAAGAGATCGCCTAGGATATTATAAAGTCTACATAATGGATATCCCGGTGTGAGGTGATCAACTACCCGTTCGATCGCGCTAATCATCCGTTGGAGCAATCCCAAACGATAAAACGAAATTCCCAGTGGCTCGCTTTTCTCCCACTGGCTATCGCGCCCGTACAGCAACGTGGCGGCAGCACTATCCCAGTCGCTCAGGTGGAGGTAGTGGCGATAGGCTTCGGCTGCCATCGTGGCATCAGCGACCGTGGCGATCGTTGTCACCCTTGCTGTCCAAAAGTCGGCGGCTTTGCGATTAGCGCGCTCCCATTCTCGCGGCGTTGCTCTTAGAATCGACAACGCTTTCACATGAATCATCGGATGCAGCCGATACTCATCGTTATCGACTTCCACCAAGAACAGATCGCGCAGGAAACGCGCAATACCGCGATGCTGAGTCGGCGGCACATCCCATAGCAGACAGGACAACGATTCCATTGGCACAGTTGCCACTTCCTGAAAGCGATAACATGCCATCCGGCAGAGCAACTGATAGGCATCTGGGTAGAGCTGCTGCAAGCGGTTGAACTGGCTAGACACTAAATCTTTCAGATCTGCATTGTTCAGCAGATTTGCCCGGTGCTCTTGCCAGAAAGCGCCGATGTCCTTGTCATAGTCGAGCCGGATGGCGCTGCTAAGAATCCGCATCGCTTTGGGATTGCCGCTGTAGACTCGGTGCAGTTCACTAAACACAGGCGATTCGGTGGCAATCTGACCATGCTCAAAAAACTGCCGCCAAGCTGCCTGATCCAATCCCGATAGCACATAAGGCTGAAGCGGCATTCTGCCCTGAATCGATTTGATCAATGCCGATTCATGCAAGGGTTCGCGGCTGGTGAGCAGCACGACGCAGTTGAGCGCTGGATCGGCAAGGGTTTCCAGCAGAGCGGCATAGTCGCGCTGCGCTGCCAAAAAGCAGCCGTTGCGATCGATCGCTGGCTCCAAGTTATCAATCAGCACCCCGATCTTGCGCGAGTTGTTTTTAGCTTGAAGGTGGTGCTTGAGCTGCTCCAAGGCGGCGCTAAAGGTGTGGGCAGGATCTTCCTGAAAATGCTGTTTGAGCCACCTTAAGACCACTCCCTCTGCGGCAGTGATATTTTGGGTTTCCTTTGCCATCCAGCATTCCAGCACCAGCTCATAGTTTGCCTGCTCGAAATACTGCTGCGCCAGAATCGTTTTACCAATGCCGCCTTCGCCCAGAAGGGCAATCATCTGCGCGCCACGCTGCACAAGCTGATTGAGATCCGCGATCGCTGCTGCTCGTCCCACAAAGCTCAAATCCGTGTCCGGCTCGACCTGGAGCTGCTGAGCATTTGCCTCGTCGGCTTCAACGGCGGGTTCCTGGTTTGCCTCCGCGTCGCTATAGCCCGCCGCGCTTTGCCAGTTAAGCTTCAACACTTGGCAGCATAGCTTAAAGGTTTTGGCAGACACGGGTTTGCCGCTGACGAAGCGTTGCCAAAGCTCCAGAGC
>JBBSFA010000454.1:0-3905 GCA_038239185.1 Elainellales cyanobacterium
AAGTCGATCTGCGTCATGCGGTCGAAGAGCTGATTTCTACCTGCAATTCACAGTTTCAGATCTACTACCAGCCGATCGTCTCTCTAAAGACGGGTAAAATTGCTGGGTTTGAGTCGCTGATCCGCTGGTTTCAGCCAGAGCGGGGCATGGTGTCGCCTGTCGAATTTATTCCGGTCGCTGAGGAAACAGGGTTGATTCTGGCGATCGGGCGCTGGGTGCTGCAAGAGTCTTGCAATCAGCTTCAGCGCTGGCAAGAACAGCTCCAGCAGCCGGATTTGACGATCAGTGTCAATGTATCTGGGCGGCAGTTTCTTCAGGCTGACTTCATTCCGCAGATTGAACAAGTATTGGCTTCCACAAGGGTTTCTGCTGCCTGCCTCAAGCTAGAAATCACTGAAAGCGTGCTGATGGAAACCGCGACTTCTGTGACTGAACGATTGGAGCAGCTCCGTGATTTGGGCATTCGGCTCAGCTTGGATGACTTTGGCACGGGCTACTCGTCACTCAGCTATTTGCACCGATTCCCAATTAATACCCTAAAGATCGATCGCTCTTTTGTGAAAGGGTTTGGCACGGATCAAGATCAAATTGTGCGGGCGATCGTCACGCTTGCCCATAGCCTCAAAATGGATGTAGTGGCTGAAGGCATTGAAACCTCTGCCCAACTGCAACATCTCGTCCAGCTTGGCTGCGAGTATGGGCAAGGCTATCTGTTTTCACCGCCTGTGAGTGATGACAAAGCAGAGCAGATGCTACAAGCAGGAATCATCTGGAAAGGCTAGGGATAGAAGCTCATCTGGGGTAAGCCCAGCGTTTCATCCCAGCCCATCATGATGTTGAGACACTGAATGGCTTGACTTGCCTGTCCTTTCATCAGGTTGTCGATCGCTGACATGACAATGACGCGATCGGTGCGGGGGTCAACTTCAATGCCGATGTAGCAGAGATTAGTCCCCAATGCCCACTTGGTTTGTGGGTAGATGCCGCTCGGCAGGATCTTCACCCAGGGTGAAGAGCGATAGAAGGCCTGAAAAATGGTGAGTAAGTCGTCTCGAACTAGTCCTGGATCGCGCAAATTCGCGTAAACGGTGGACAGGATGCCGCGAATCATCGGAATCAAGTGCGGCGTGAACTGAATGATCACCTCATGACCTGCCAATTCGCTGCACACTTGCTCAATTTCTGGCGTGTGGCGATGGCGGGCGACGTTGTAGGCTGCTACGGATTGGTCGGCTTCTGCCAACAGCATCCCGACAGAGGCTTTGCGTCCAGCTCCTGATAGTCCTGTTTTGGAGTCAATCACTGCTGTTTCGGGACTGATCAAGCCCTGCTTCATCAGCGGCGACAATGCCAGTAGACTGGCGGTGCAGTGGCAGCCTGGGCAGCCGATGAGCTGGGCTTCGGCAATCCGATCGCGGTATAGCTCCGGCAGACCATAGACTGCGGTTTCGGCAATGTCATGATCTTTGCGCTCTTTGCTGTACCAGGCTTCGTAGGTTGCCAGATTGGTAAACCGATAGTCGGCAGAGAGATCGAGCACCTTGACTCCTTTTGCCAGCAGCGTGGGAGCCATGTCGCAGGCGAGTCCGTTGGGCAAAGACAGGAACACGACTCGGCAGCGATCGGCAATTTGATCAAGATCGATCGCTTCAACCGTGAGTTTGGTTTGATGACTCAGGTGTGGGTAAATATCTGAAAAGGGTTTTCCGGCGCTGCTATCGCCGCCCAAGTAAACTAGCTCCAGCTTCGGATGATCTTGCAGCAGGCGTACCAACTGCACTCCACCATAGCCTGATGCCCCAATGATCCCGACAGGTATGCGTCCCGAATCGCCCATACTGCTTCACCGCTCTTTAGTAGAAATTACATTAAGGTAACTCAGTTTCTTGCGTCTATAGCTTATTTCATCTATATAAAAGCTGCATTGTAGTACCGATCGGGTTGAAATTTGGGTAACAGTTGATGCAAGCGGGTAGCCTTGGCGCAGTTGATCCCACGCAGCGATTTTTTCTTGAAGGCAGACTCCTCTCTGAAGTTGCTCGGAAACGATAGGATTGAAGAAATACTTAAAGAAAATTTGCAAATTAGCCCTTCACCTACGGATAGCTCTTGTGGAACCGCTTCAACGTCCAGATGGGACAACTGTTATACCTTCTGACTTTCGATTTGATTCGATCGAGTCTGCTCTGGCTGATCTGAAGGCAGGGCGATCGATCGTCGTGGTGGATGACGAAAATCGCGAGAACGAAGGCGATGTGATCTGCGCGGCTCAGTTTGCTACCCCAGACATGATTAACTTCATGGCGGTAGAAGCGCGCGGCTTAATCTGTCTGGCCATGACGGGCGATCGGCTGGATGAGCTAGACTTGCCGCTGATGGTCAGCAGCCGCAGCTTTGAGGACAGCAATGAGCAAACCGCCTTCACGGTCAGCATTGATGGAGCCTATCACTTAGGCGTAAGCACAGGCATTTCGGCAGACGATCGCGCCCGCACGATTCAGATCGCGATTAATTCCAATTCCAAACCAATGGACTTGCGCCGTCCAGGGCACATTTTCCCCCTGCGGGCAAAAAAAGGCGGCGTTTTGAAACGAGCTGGACACACTGAGGCAGGCGTTGATCTGGCACAGATGGCAGGTCTGTATCCAGCCGGGGTGATCTGCGAAATCCAGAACCCGGATGGCTCAATGGCGCGGCTGCCACAGTTAATCGACTATTCCCATCACCATCACCTCAAAATTATCAGCATTGCGGATTTGATTAGCTATCGGCTTCAGCACGAGCGATTTGTCCAGCGCGAAGCTGTGGCGCAGTTACCTAGCCAGTTTGGACAATTTGAGGTGTATGCCTACCGCAATTTGTTGGATCACTCTGAGCATTTGGCGATCGTCAAAGGCGATCCGGCGACCTTCAAAGACAAAGCGGTGATGGTGCGCGTTCACTCAGAATGTTTGACTGGAGATGCGCTCGGCTCTTTGCGCTGCGACTGCCGGATGCAGCTTCAGGCGGCACTGAAGATGATTGAAAACGCAGGGCAGGGGGTTGTGGTCTATCTGCGGCAGGAAGGGCGCGGCATTGGTTTGATCAACAAGCTGAAAGCCTATTCGCTGCAAGATATGGGACTGGACACCGTAGAAGCCAATGAGCGGTTGGGCTTTCCGGCAGATCAGCGCAATTACGGCGTGGGCGCTCAAATTCTCAATGACTTAGGTGTCAGCCAGTTTAATTTGATCACCAACAATCCGCGTAAGATTGCCGGACTCAAGGGCTACGGGCTGGAGATGATCGATCGCGTTCCCCTGCTGATCGAAGCAACTTCCTATAACGTGGACTATCTGGCGACCAAAGCCGAAAAGCTGGGGCATCTGCTGCTGAGAACTTATCTGGTTTCAGTGGCAATTCAATGGCGCGAACCCAGAGATGAACAGGAGGCAAATCGATCGCCCAACGCTGAATTGCCAATTTCGGTGTCTGAACGCTACGAGCGCTTGGAAAAAATCCGCCATCTCGCCAAGGATTTCGATCTGCTAGTGCAGGAAGAAGCGCGTCCGTTAGCCACAGCGCTGTTTGGCAGAGCCTCGCTGATTTTTCATCTAGGGTTTGATCAGCCGCTGGTGGCAAGCCCAAGCTGGTATCAGAATCCAGACCATCCATATGTGGAGGCGATCGCTAAAATCCTAGACGCGCTCGCCGACTGGGATGCAGTGGAGCAGCTAGAGTTTTTGATTTCGTCGGGCGGCGATCCGCTGGTGAATTTGCAGGTGCAGCTCGATCGACAGATTTTTAGGCTGGATAAAACGCAGAACTCAGAGGCGGTGAAGCCCTCTACGCTTTGCGCTCAGCTAGAAACGCAGCGAATTTATGTGTTTTCTAGCCATACTCCCGTTGAGTGAGGCGCGATCGCA
>JBBSFA010000455.1:0-3900 GCA_038239185.1 Elainellales cyanobacterium
GAACAGTTACCCCGCCATCAGAGCGCTTTACGGCTGGCAATCCTACCAATCCTGCCAAGATCGCGGCGGATTGCATTTTGGAGCAGGCGATCGAGCAATATCAAATTCGGAATTTTCCGGCAGCGCTCAAAACCTTTCAACAGGCTCTAGATGCCTACCGCAACTTGAAAGAGGCTCAGGGCGAAGGGCGCTCGCTGGGCGGATTAGGGGTTGCTTACTATGCGTTGGGCAACTATTCGGAGGCGATCGCTTGCTCTTACCAAAGCCTGACGCTTGCCCGCTCTGCCAAAGACTATGTGACTGAGCGCCAAGCGCTCAGCAACCTGGGCAATGCTCACCGCCACCAAGAGGACTATCCCAGAGCGCTGTACTATAAGCAGCAAAGCCTGGAGGTGGCGCAGCAGCGGCAAGATCGGCGGGGTGAAATCGCCGCGCTGAACAACTTGGGGATGGTCTACAAGGCAATGAACGACTGCCCACAGGCGATCTACTACTACCAGCGCAGTCTGTCGATTGCCCGCGAGCTGATGGACGTGCAGCTTGAGGGACAAATCCTCCGCAATATGGGCAATGCTCACCATTCCATGGCGAACTATGCCCAAACGGTGGCTTGCTATGAGCAGCTTTTGACGATCGCTCGTCAGAACACCGATCGCCAAGTCGAAGCTCAAATTCTCAAGAACTTGGCGAGCGCTTGCTATACCGCAGGCGATTGCAATAAGGCAATTGCCTACCAGCAGCAGCGCTTGGTGATCGCCCAACTGCTCAAGGATTTGCGGACTGAAGAACAAATCCTCGAAAGCTTGGCGGTCTTGCACGAAAACCAGGGGGATTCTGAACGGGCGATCGGCTACTACGAACAGCGACTTGCGGTGGCTAGAACGCTCGAAGATGCCGTTTTGGAAGAGCGGGTGCTGACAAATTTGCGGACGGTGTGCCAATCGATCGGCGATTTTGCCAGAGTCAATCAGTACTAAAATCAGAACTTGTTGGGCAAAGATCCCCGGATTCTTCGAGAATCCGGGGATCTTTGTATTGGAAGTTTTGATGTCTATCTACTTTGCTTCTAGCGCAGTCTGAGTCGCAGGAGCCACATTGGAGAGCAAATCGTACCCTGTCAGCTTTTCAATCTCATCGATCGGCGTGATAAACTCCCGCCAGTCTCGCTCTTTGATTCCTTGCTGATTTGGCATTTTCACCGCAATCACGCGGGTTTGAGTAGTCAGGTCTGTCAGGCTCATGCCAGCGCGATCGAACACTACAGCAACTTTCCACGTCCATTCTGGGACGGCAACTTTACCGCGTCCGATCGTCGATCGCTTGCCTTTTTCCCCGACCCCGCCTGTTCCGGCTCCACCTGCAATGATGTAAAGCTCTTTGCCTTGGCGGACGAGGGTGCGGCAATAGCTTTCTAGCTGTTCCCAAGGACCGCGATTGTTGTCTGGAGCTTGCGGCAGGATGTTGGTCATCAGGAAAACAGATTGGCTGTCCGCCGTGGTGCGGTTGCGATCGGCGGCTGGAATTACATGTCCGCGATCGAAGCCGCTGCCCGTGTAATCATCTGGGGTAATGTGATACCAGTCGGCAGGCAGGGAGGCATCAGTTTCAAAAGGAAGCCGGGGCAGCGAGCCGAGCCAGTTTTGATTGAGCTGCCAACTGACCCAGTTGGGAATGCCTTTGTCGCGGTTGTAAGAAAGGGCGTACTGGGGTCGAGTGATCAGATAGTTTTGCGGATCGGCAAAAACGGCGATCGCGGCGCTGGGATTGCCCAATAGCAGATTGGGGTTGCCGACGTTGCGGTTGACCTGGTTCATGATCGCAGTGCAGCTAATCAGCCCGACTAACACGATCGCGATCGCCACCCCACCCCAGAAAACCTGCCGGACTCTGCCTGTCTGAACTGCCATCATTTTCCTCCTGCCACCCTATTATCCCTCGGATTGCTGCTTTACCCATTGGTTGATCCCGCGCCAGACCAATCCGACTACGGCAAGTCCCAGGCTAACCAGCCAAACTTTGGGAGTGATCCAGAAGGCAAGAAACAGGCAGATAACTAGGCTAATGCCAGTCCACAGACGCGGATAGATCCGCCGCGCTGCGGGAAGGCTGAGCACTTCCAGATGAGTCATGATGGCAGAGAGCAATGCCGCAAATGCGCCAAACGACCAGAGCGTTTCCACCTCCAATGTCAAAATCAAGCCGACGATCGCACCCCCAACTGCCACAGTCGCTTTCGATGCGGCAAAATTGGAGCGGGCAAAAATCTGGGGTGCGTCTTGCTGACGTGCCATTGTCCGAAGCGTTTTTGCCGCCTCTAACACCAGATTTGCCACAATTCCACCCAGAACCACTACGGCTCCAGATGCGACTATTTGTGTGCCGTCCGATCCACTCTGCCGCAGGGCGATCGCCAGCGGAGCAAGACTCTCTGCCGCCTCGCCAAAGGCTGGGGAACCGACTTGAGTGATCCCAACTACGGCAAGACTTACGTACAGCGCCATCGTCAGCAGCATTATTCCCGCTTTGAGAAAGGGTTGAGACGCAGTTCGACGGAACGGGGGCAGTCGTTGATGCTCGGTGTAGGCAAAGAACATGAGCGCGCTAGCTTGCAAGCAAGTCACCCATGAAGTCTCATGAACGCTAGACAACGATCGCGAAAAGTTGAATAAGAATTGACCACCCGAAAAACTCTTTAGACCTGTTCCAAGAAAAAACAAAAGCAATAGCAGCAGGATTACCAACAGAATCGGCTGAGATATTTTAGCGGGAGGAAGTTTAATCACAAAAACAGCCGACACGATCGCAACCAGCAAGAGTGCGATCGGCATTAGCCAGAATAAATTAGGTTGACCTAGCAGACTCAACAGATAGCCTGCAAAGCCAGAAGCCGCGATCGCTGCCGTGGTGAGCTTTGCTAGCAGCAATGCCCAGTTGGCTATGAAACTTAACCAGGGGCTGCTTGCCGAGAGATTCAAGCCGCGATCGCCCTGTCGATCGGGTGCTCGGCTCGCTGCCATTTGAGCCGCATTGAGTTCGGCTCCGATCGTGGCGATCGCGGCGATTAGGAGGGCGGCGATCGCGGCTGAGCCAGCAATCTGAACGGCAATTCCAACCCCAAGGAATGCCCCTATGCCTAATACTGAAGCCCATCCTCGCTGCATGAGCCAGTTTGAGGTCAACGTAGATTTGACATCAGAGGAAGAATCAGGGATCAGTGTATTAGACATGGATGAATGGTTTAGTAGGCGATTTCAAAACTTATTCATTCATATTCTTATAGGTTGCAACCGCAGAGGGAGAGACTCGATTCAGATATCTAAAGATCCAATATTTGAAGATGGTATCTAGAATCACTGGGAACGTGGCGATAAACAAAAAGATGAAGTCATGGTTGGGGGGCAACCCCAGATGTTTCGCAGTGCCTTCCAGCAGGACTTCCCAACCGTGCGGGGAGTGGAACCCGACGAAGATATCGGTAAATAAAATAATTACGAACGCTTTAGCGCTATCGCTAAGACCGTAGACCAACTCATCGATGAACGATTTGAGGATGGCAATTTCGCGTCTGCTAGAAGCCACGACGATCGCGAAAGCCAGCAGCGCTGCCAGGTCTGAAAAGACATTTTTGACCGCATCGGCACTCTTGCTGCGGAAATCTTCTTCAATTTCGGCAGCTTTTTCCTTGAGCTGTTCTTCAATTTCGGCATCGTTTTTGGGTTCGACTTTGCCAATGAGGATTTCAAAGCGAATCCGCTGTTCAAATCGCTGCAATTCGTCCAACGCTTCATCTTCCATCTCGGAATTTAGGAACGTCGCAACCGCCTCATTTTCCGTGCGAAAATGATCAACAAGGGGACCCACCACGAAGTTTTTAAAGATCAATTGGGTGAGCAGCGGCGC
>JBBSFA010000456.1:0-3892 GCA_038239185.1 Elainellales cyanobacterium
AATTAGTGGTCCTCGGAAGTGCGCCGGATAAGCCGGACTCGGTACTAGCACCAAATCGCCCGGATTGACATAGGCGATCGCCAAGTGCGCCAGCCCCTCTTTTGATCCCAAGAGCGGCAATGCCTCGCCGTCTGGATCGAGCTGCACCTTGTAGCGGCGATAGTACCAGTCGGTGATGGCTTTGCGGAAATTGGCAGTGCCTTCAAACGGCGGATAGCCATGATTCGCCGGATCTTGGAGCGCGGCGATCGCAGCATCTACAACGGGCTGTGGTGTCGCCCCGTCTGGATTGCCCATGCCCAGATCGATTAAGTCTAGCCCTTGCTCCCGCGCTCGTGCTTTCAGTTCGTCTAAGCGAGCAAACACATAAGGCGGTAGGGCAGAGAGGCGATCGGCGGGCTTAATCCAGTCTGGGGTCATATTTCAAGCAGGAAAGGGAGACTAGGGTAAAATTAGCGATCCTTCGATTCTACCGAAGAAGTGACCACCGAAGCCGTGGTAGACACCATTGCTGCCATTAAGTGAGTGGGGGTGACTTCAAACGGCAGGTGGTGAATGTCGGAGCCAGCGCTACAGGCAAACTCGGCGGCGGTTTGCAAATCCTTCAGGGTGATCGCCGTCAGTCCTAGATCGTCCAGGCTTTGGGGCAAGCCAATTTCTGCGTAGAACTTGAGCAACTGCTGGCGGGCGGTTTCGGCAAGGCGGTTGCCCTGCATCATTTCTTCGAGCCGGAGCTGTACCAGGATGCCATAAGCCACTTTTTCACCATGCAAGATCCCGTGGCTTTGCAACAACTGCGTTAGCCCATTGTGAACGGCATGGGCGGCAACTGTGCGACACTGCGCCCCGCCTAGACCGCCCGTTACGCCTGCCATTAGCACCGTGGCATCTACCACATCGCGCCAAATTTCACCGCCGGGAGCCTGAAGCGCCGCCGCCGATTTTTGGAACAGCAGATCTCGCAGAACTCTTGCCTGCTGCACGGCAGCGACGATCAGCGTTTGCTCCAGATGTCCGCTGCTGACCGAGGCTTCATACCACTTGGCGATCGCGTCTCCAATCCCCGCAACCAACGTCCGGCGCGGGGCGGTTTGCACCAGGTCGTAGTCCAGAATCAACAGATTGGGACAGGTCGGTAGCCCGACATCGTAGCGAAATGCGCCCTGCTCCGAGTAAATGTTGGATAACGCTGTCCAAGCGGCGCAGGTGGCTGCTGAAGTGGGAATCGTGACGATCGGCAGGTGGCACTGATGCGCCAGCAGCTTAGCAGCATCTAGGGCTTTACCGCCGCCGATGCCAATCACCAAATAAGCGTTGTGCTGCTGTACGGCTTGCCGCAGTCCTTCCAGTCCCACTTCGCTGCAATCTAGCCCATAAGAGGCGGAAGTCACCGATAGCCCGGATTGCTCCAAGGCTGGGTAGAGGAACGACTCGCTGACTTTGAGCGTCCGATCGCCCCCAACTACTAGCGGTCGCTGACCCAACCGGGCGATCGCGGCTCCTGCCTGTGCCAAAATGCCTGCACCGCGCATGACTTGGGCTGGCGCGATCGATAACACAGGCAAAAGAGGAGGCAAAACAGCGGATTGAGCGGAAATAGATTGCAAACTTATGTTTGTCATAGTTTCAGAGGCTCGATAACTTCTAGGAAAAGCTAGAGTCAGGCTTTATGAATTACATTTTGTATTCTAGCTAACCAGGAGAGGTAGAGCTGGCGGCGGGTTGAGCCGCAGGCAGCTTGGCGATCGCCTGGGGATAAAGCTCAATTTCCATCTGTTCGTCTTCTCGCAGGTAGAGCGATCGCTTGACTTGCCCCAAATAGAGGGGCTGGGAGAGTCCTTCGCTGGGATGCAGCACGGCTCGCGCCCGCACGACTAGCTTTTCGTCTCGTCGCCCTAGCCGACCCACCAAAAACAAATCGCTGGCGGCTTGCTTCAAGGTTGCTGTCAGTTCGTCCGGCGTGATGGTGGGCGGCACGACGATCACGGCTTGAGTCGAGCCTGAGTCAAATACGGTGGTAAAGCGAACTGCGCCTGGAACGACAGTTCGGGTAATCGGCACGACACTGAGGGCAAGCAGCCCGACCAGTAGGACGATCGTAAAGCCAGTTGCGCCGACCATGCGGAAGCGCAGCCCCCACTTAAATACGAATGCAATGCCTGTCAGTGCGGCAAAGACGGCCGCTGCAATTCCTGTCCACTGGGCATAAGTCTGAAAATCGGAAGGAGAAAACATGAAGGGGGAAGATAAAGGGAAAAATGCTCTATTCGTTGCTCACGCTCTGCTCGTTGCTCACGCCTACTCGTTGCTGACGCTCTATTCGTTGCTAACAAAGCCGACTGGCTGTGGACTTTGCGCCTGTTCGATCGCCGCTTTAAACGTATGCCAGGACAGATTGGCACACTTGATCCGCACGGGGAATTGAGCGACCCCCTGCATTACATTCAACTTGCGTAGCTCCTGCGGAAACTCGGCTTCGCCGCGCATCATCAGTTGGAAGCGCTGCACCATTTCCAACGCTTCTGCCACCGTTTTGCCGCGCAGGGCATCTGCCATCAAATCCGCCGACGAGATTGCGATCGCGCAGCCTTCGCCTTCAAACTTGACCTCTTCGATGCGCTCACCCGCGCCGTCTAGCTTGACGGTCAGCTCGATCGTGTCGCCGCAAGAGGGATTGTGTCCCTTTTGGTAGCGATCGATCGGGTCAGTTTTGCCCCGGTTTCGGGGTTTCTTGTAGCGCTCCAAAATCACCTGTTGGTAGAGGTCGCGCAAATTTTCTAAAGCCATAGGTAGATTTACTGGAACTCTACCTTTCTATCCTACCGCTACCGCGCCAGGATCAGGGATGATGTTGTTAGGGTTGGGTTTCCCTTAGTACCTGCCACCTGCGGGCGGCAATCGATTGGGCGGATAGTCTGGCTCCGGCGATCGCGGCATCCCTTGCACCTGCTGCCGACCGTTGCGAATAATCCGCATCATTTCGCTGAGGCGATCTTCCATGTCGCGCAAGGTGCGATCGGCGTAGTCATCTGCGCCCCGCTGAATTTCCTCACACTCCGCGATCGCGGCTCTTTGCATTTCCTCTAGCTCCTGCTGTGCCCGTCGCCGCACTTGCTCAATATCGGCTAGGGTCTGACGTTCCATGGCTTCGCATTCTTGCTGTACCTGCTGGCGAATCCGCTGGGCTTCTGCCTCGGCTTGGCGGATCAGGCTGATTTCGTCCAGGATTTGGGCAGCGCGTTGCTCGGCGGTGCTGATGATGTCTTGGGCAATTTGCTCGGCTTCCATCAGCACATCTTCGCGATGCGTCGTGATTTCGATCGCCTCCTGAAAGGCAGCGGGCAAATTCAGCCGGACTAAATCGAGCTGATCGAGCAGTTGTTCCTCATCGACCAAAGTCAGGCGGCTGAGCGGAACCCGGATGCTGTCGAGGATCATCTCCTCTAGTTTGTTCAGCTCCCGTTGGATATCGACCCCTCTGAGGCGGGCTTCTCCACGGGATTCTCCGTAGCCGTTGCGGCGATCGTTTCCTCCGCCTCCGTTGCTGGGGGGGTTGGGCGATCGCTTTTTGTTGTTGCCGGAGCGATTAGGGTTTTGGCGTAGCATTGGTAAAGATCTAACGCGACAGTGTGAGGAACAAGATGGTCGATCGGACCGCCGAAGCGGGCAATTTCTTTGACATTGCTGCTGCTGAGGAAGCTGTATTCCGTAGAAGTTGCCAGAAAAACAGTTTCCAGATCGGTCGCCAGCGTTTTATTCGTATGCGCCATTTGCAGCTCTAGCTCAAAGTCGGAAACTGCTCGGAGTCCGCGCAGCAGCACTTTGGCTTGCCGGATTCGGGCATAGGTCACCGTTAAGCCATCGAAGCTATCGACTTCTAGATTGGGTAGAT
>JBBSFA010000457.1:0-3889 GCA_038239185.1 Elainellales cyanobacterium
AGCTCATGGAGTTATTTGCCAAGATTATCCGTCACAAGGTTATCCAGTCATTATGTCAACTTCTACTCTTGTTTCAACCACTCGTCTCATTCGCCCCGAACTAGGAGACTTCAGCAGTGTCGTTTGCTTTAAAGCGATCGTGACTGGCATTGAAGACGCATTGGGAGAAAAAGCAGCCGCGATCGCGCTGACTACTGCCGGACGCGCCAGAGGCAAACAGCTAGCCACTAGCCTGGGATTGCAAGATCAGCCGCTGTCAGAATTAGCGGTTGTTCTGAATCGCGCTTTAGGATTAGAAGGCACAAGGCTGTGCATAATCGACAAAATTGTCGAAGCAGACGAGATGATCAAAGTTTATTGCCGTGAAACCGTTTGCTCACTGAATGAGCCACAAGGCTCGAATCGGCAGCTCACCTATACGCTGGGCGCGATTCAGGGCGTGCTGGAGCAGGTAAAAGGCAAGCGGTTACGCGGCAAACAGGTCGAGTCCATTTTGCGAGGCAGCACCCACGATGTGGTAGCCTTTCAGACGCTCTAGCTCCGATCGAATCGGGCTAAACCAGCTCTTGACAAATTCGCTCAAACGCTGCGGCTGGATCAGGATTTGCCGTAATCGGACGTCCGATCACCAGATAGCTAGCTCCAGCTTGCAATGCGGCTTTGGGGGTGAGCGATCGCGCCTGATCGCCTGCGGCTGACCACTGCGGACGCACCCCCGGACAGACCAACAAAAAATCTTTGCCGCAGGTATCGCGAAGCTGTGCTGCCTCTTGGGGAGAGCAAACGATGCCCGATAGACCGCTTTCTTGCGCCAGCAAAGCCATTTGCAGGGCGTAGTCGTCTAGCTCTAAGGGAATTTTTAACTCGAAGGCAAGTGATCGCGGGTTGATGCTGGTCAGCAAGGTCACGGCGATTAGATTGGGAGTGGGCAGTCCGGCTGCGGCGGCTCCGGCTTCAGCAGCAGCTTGGGCGGCTTCTAGGGCGGCTTTTCCAGCAGCAGCGTGAACGGTGACTAGATCGACTCCGTAGGTTGCGGCAGAGCGACAGGCTCCTGCCATGGTGTTAGGAATATCGTGAAACTTGAGATCGAGGAAAATCTTTTTCTCTCGCTCTTTCAGCGTTTTCAGAATCCCCGAACCCGTGCTGACAAATAGCTCTAGCCCGACTTTCCAGAAGCTGACTTGCGGTAGCCGATCGATCAGGGCGATCGCTTGGGCTTCAGTTGGGACATCAAGCGGCACAATAATGCGATCGGCGGGAAGACGGTCAGGCATAGGGAGATCGACTAAACGACTAGAGGCTACGGCATGACCAGCCGCGCAAATTTGTTCTTACCGACCTGCAACACTTTTCCTTGCAGCTCTGCGGCAGTGTCGAAGGTCAGATTGGGGTCTTGGAGGCGATCGCCTTCCAGCCGCACCGCACCGCCTTGCACCTGCCGCCTTGCTTCAGAGCTGCTAGGGCAGAGTCCGGCAGCGCTGACCAAGTAGAACAGCTTGACGGGAAATTGGATTGCCTCCAGTGAGAACTCTGGCACTGCATCGGTTGAAACCTTGTTGCCCTGGATCAGCGACATCGCGGCTTGCTGGGCTTCCTGTGCGGCAGTTTCGCCGTGGTATTGGCGGGTGACTTCCAGAGCCAGGAGTTTTTGGCGATCGCGCGGATTCTCCGGTAGCTGATCCAGCGGCAGATTGGTCAAGAGTTCAAAGTACTGGCGAATCAGGCTGTCTGGCGTTTTTTCCAGCTTGGAGTACATCGTGAGGGCATCTTCTTTCAGCCCGACGAAATTGCCCAGCGATTTGGACATTTTTTGAGTGCCGTCTGTGCCAATCAAAATCGGCAGCAGCAGACCGAACTGGGGACGCTGCCCAAAATGCCGCTGGAGATCGCGCCCGACTGCCAGGTTGAATTTTTGGTCAGTGCCGCCTAGCTCTACGTCGGCTTGCAGTGCGACAGAATCGTAGCCTTGCATCAGTGGGTAGAGAAACTCATGTAGGTAGATTGGGGTTTGTTTTTCGTAGCGATCGGCAAAGCCTTCTTTTGCCAGCATTTGCCCCACGGTCATGGTGGAAAGCAGATCGAGGATTTTGCCCAAGTCCAGCCCAGACAGCCACTCGGAGTTATAGCGGATTTCTAGCCGTCCGGGGGTGTCGAAGTCGAGAATGGGGCGAACCTGATCAATGTAAGTTTGGGCGTTTTGCTTCACATCTGCCTCGGTGAGCTGCTTCCGCACTTCTGATTTGCCCGTGGGGTCGCCAATCCGGGCGGTGAAGTCGCCAATCAGCAGAATCGCCGTGTGTCCGGCATCCTGGAAGGCGCGCAGCTTGCGGATGACAATGCTGTGCCCCAGATGAATTTCTGATCCGGTCGGGTCGATGCCCAGCTTGATCCGTAGGGGGCGATTTTCAGAGGCTCCGCTCAGGCTCTTAAGAATCCTTTGCTCCAAATTTTCGTCTGGATCGATAGAATTAGGCTGATTGGGAAAAATTTCGCTGATACCTCGATGCAGCCAGTCAAACGCAGGCGCTGAGGGTTCGATCGAATCTTTAGCGTTTAAGGATTGTTCAACAGCCATCGACACAATATCCATCTACAAGGTTTAACTGAATCAGCGCTCTAGCTGGGCGATTAGATCTTCAGATAGCCTATCAAAGCAACAAAAACAGGATCTAGGTTAAACTCTCTGCATTGCATCTCTGAAAGGGTCGCCTTCGGAACTGATCTGGAACTGAAATACTACTCATTCAATCTTCATTAGAGTGAGGTAACATATTTCAGCTTTTGGGCTTCAGCTCTAGGCAGCCAGACTACCATAATCGCAGAACTCTAAGGAAAAACACGCTGTGTCGTCGAATCCTGCCAGCCATAAACAGCCAAACCCCCGCGCTAGCCACAAATCAGAGCTAGCTAAATCTGATTCGCCGCTGCGGCACTACCTCCAAGGCGTGGCACAAGTGTCCGCAGGCACTATCCTGGGCATCACCATGCTAGCTAGTTCCGTGGTGGCAGGTGGCTTGGTTGGTTTAGCCCTCAGCTTCCGCAACTTGCCAGATGTGCGCGTCCTGCGAACCTACATCCCTTCAGAAACTAGCTACATCTACGATGTCAATGGGACGCTGCTCGACAGCATCCACGACGAGGCAAACCGAGAAGTCGTTGAGTTTAATGACATTTCGCCCAATCTCAAGCGGGCAGTCTTGGCGATCGAAGACAGCAACTTTTACACGCATCATGGAATTAATCCGGTTGGGATTGCACGGGCATCCCTGGCTAACTTTGCCAAAAAGCAGGTGACGGAAGGCGGTTCCACGATCACCATGCAGTTGGTCAAAAACCTGTTTCTCAACCCAGAGCGGACTTTGAACCGCAAAGTGGCTGAAGCAGTGCTGTCGCTGCGGCTGGAGCAAGTCTTCAAAAAAGACCAGATTTTTGAGATGTATCTGAATCAGGTCTATTGGGGACATAACACCTACGGGGCTGAAACGGCTGCCATGAGCTACTTTGGCAAACATGCCTCAGAGCTGACTTTGGGCGAAGCGGCAATGATGGCAGGCATTATTCAGGCTCCAGAGGATTACAGCCCGTTTGTCAACTATCAAGTGGCAAAGCGGCGACAGGCGACGGTTTTAGACCGGATGCAGAAGCTGAACTGGATTAGCGCCAGCGACGAAGCGACTGCGAAAGCGCAGCCGATCCAGCTTGGGCAGATTACCTCTTTTCGGCAAAGTCAGGCTCCCTACATTACGGATGCCGTGATTCAAGAATTGAGCGATCGCTTTGGCAGAGACGCGGTGCTCAAAGGCGGGATGCGCGTACAAACGACGATCGACCTGAATTTGCAACACATCGCTGAGCAAACTGCCCGCGACGGCTTAGGCTCAGTGCAAAA
>JBBSFA010000458.1:0-3887 GCA_038239185.1 Elainellales cyanobacterium
AGCAAGTCTTCGTTCAACAATGGCAGTTTGCTCACGATCGCAATGATTTAGACGCCAAGCTGCTCAAGCAAATTCTCAAACAAGCCAAGCGCAAATTCTTCCGCATCTCTGGCAAAGCCGATAAGTTCGTCAATGACCTCAACGCCGAAATCGAACTCGGCTGGACAGGTTCGGGACAAACCAATCGCTTGCTGGGACGCATTACCATGCGATCGTACATCTTTCATCATGTCTTATCCAACGGCAAGCCTCTCACAGGAACCGCGTTAATTGACGACATCATTGAAACTGCCCGATCACTCCCTGGCTATCAGGAATGGTGTCAGCATCAGCACGAGATCGAGCATCGCGCCGAAGAATGGGCAAAATGCATCGAGAGTAGTCACTATTTTCACTACGGGGATCAAAAGGGGAAATTCAAAGCGACCTCTGAAGAATTGGCGACAGCGATCGAGCAAGCCCCTACCTGGAATCAGCAGAAATCAGAGCGAACCAGAGAGCGAATTAGAAGCGCGATCGCGGACTTACTGGAAAATGGATCGCTCCCCTTCAATGCCACTGCTCGGTTCAAAACACTGGTAGACTACAAAATCGGCGGCGGTTCGCTTTATCGTCATCGAGACTTGTGGCACCCCAACTATTTAACCGAGACTGAAGTTATGAATCGCGAAAATAATATTGTTGAAGCCAATAAACAGTCAAATTGCGCTGGAGGCGCATCTGACTGTCACAGTCTCACAAGCTTATTCCTTAGCGCTGACGGTAATGCTGCACTGGGTAATGGCTCTAGCGATTCTCACCCTCAAATTCAGCCAGAGTTAGATGGTAATCCTCTATCAGAAGAGGGTTCTGAGCCTTTGAAGGGGGTACAGTTCGTTCAGCAAACCTTGGCAGATATCCAGGCACAACAAGCGGCAAGACGGGAAGCGTCTCAAATGGCGGGGCAGCGTCAACAAGCGATTAAACGCGAAGCCTCTAATACGAAAGTCGTTGCGCGAATGTGGCAGTTTCTCAACTCTGATGACCCGATTTTGATCGCAGAGGCGTTGGCATGGACAGAAATTAATCCTGGAGTGTTGGATGTTTCAATGCGCTCTAGCGGTGACAATGGCGAAAGCTCGACTTGTCCAGACGAGAGAGCGAATGACTCTGGGGACGGCGTGGGATAATGAGAGGGAACCCACTGTCCAGAATTTGCAATGGCTCACGCTCACGGCTTTGGTGTCCCGCGCACGGTTAAATGCAAGGTCAATCATTCTAAGCAGCGGGATGACTGGCAGGAAATGCCTAGCTTCAACGTTGAGACGCGAGTTGAGATGTGGCAAGCCGGACTTTTGCATCTCAGATTGCCGGAAGGAATAGAACCTCGATCGCTGACCTCAATCGAAAAAGCATGGCTCGATCATGCTGCTGCCGCTGAATACATTGCACCTGTAGAGAATGGACGGCAAGCGATTTTCTACACGTCCTCACCCCCTGATTTTCGCCTCGAAGCCGCCGACTGGTATCTCCACCCTGACGAATATTGGAATCGTGATCCGGTTCCGCTTCGAGACTTGGTAGAGCGATTCCCGCTCGAACTTTTTCAGCTTTCCGCGTCGGGTCAACCACCTGCATTTTATCCAGACCGCACCCCTGATTACACGGACGCGCAAGAAGCGGTGATGCGATCGATCTTTCGAGAAACAGTACGCATCGGCTGGTCATTGCCTCAGTACAAGTGGTTTGTGATGGAACAGTTGCGGAAGACGACCGCACACGTCACTCACGACGAAGCAGTTCAGTTGTTGGCACAGTTGCAACCGATGGACAGTGAGCTAGAAGATTGATGCCGTTTCCTGGTCGGTGGAGCAATGAGACGACAAGAAAACGGTTGGGTTTAGAAGCAGCAGGGAGCATCTCACTTTTGTGATGAGCAATTATACTTAGGAATTTAGCCAGGCATTTCTAGGGCTTTCAGCCAAAGTTGACACCATAAACGGTTCTGTCGCAAACTTTTTAAAGTGACCAACTTAAAGTGACCAACTTAAAGTGCCAATCGTCTTGTCTTAAGCGATCACTCCAAAGAGTTCTTCGATAAACTTCATTTGAGACACACTGTCCCCTTTACGGATTCCTTTCGCTTGTCCTTTTCTGATCATATTCATCGCTTCAATCCCGCTCAACGTTCTTCTCGCGCTGTTAGACGACTGAAACCCCATCATCGGTTTGACAATCCGCTTGATGTTCCGGTGATCCTGCTCAATGATGTTGTTCAAATATTTAATCTGCCGGAGTTCTATGTCTTCGGCAATCGTTTCATCCGCTTTCAGCTTGTCCATCGCGACTGGATAGGCGGCATTTTTATCCACCGTGAGTGCTTCGCAGCTCGCGTAGCGACTCACGCGTGGGGCTTGAGTGTGTTGAGCCTTTAGCACTTTACGGAAAAATCTCGCAGCTGCCTTGCCGTCTCGCTTTGCACTCAGCATGAAGTCCAGCGTGTTGCCCATCGAGTCTACCGCTCGGTACAGATACTTCCACTCCCCTTTGACCTCAATGTATGTCTCATCCACTCGCCACGAATCATTCGTTTGGCTCAAATGAGGACGAAGCCGTTTGTCCAGTTCTGGCGCAAACTTCAGCACTCAGCGATTGATTGTGGAATGATCCACTTTCACTCCTCGCTCCGCCATCATCTCTTCCAGGTTCCGGTAGCTCAAGGGATAGCGGCAATACCACCGCACATTCAGCAAGATGATCTCTGGCAGAAAGTGACACCACTTAAACAAAGATTGGGAAGCCATTTAGGTTGGGATGAGAGAAAATTTAGCCTACCTACCTTATCAGTTTTGCGACAGAACCCTCTAAAGCAGCTCCTGGTAAATCGCGGGTGAGTTTGATCGTTAATCCGCAGCCATTCCGCTAAGCATTATTGCCGTCCTGTACACCGCCTTGTACTCTAGATTTGTCATCAGCTCTATTTTTGTATTCATCATACGAGTTCTTGAAAATTTCTCCCACTTCACCCATGTCCATAGCCATACCGCTCCTATAATACGCATTACTCGCCCAACCAAATCCGTATGTTAAAGATGCAGCAACCGTAGCGGCAATTCCTAGAACCGCAAGTTCTAAAAGTTGTGCTCCCGGAATCCAACCAGCTGCCTTTATCGCTGTTATTGCCCATTTTGCAATTTGCTTGCCAATGCTTCCAGTAACGGTTGATGCGACAAGTTTCATAACATCATTTTTAGAAGGTTTGATGTCATATATGTACGCAATTTTCATGGCAAGACCAACTTGTAAAGTTGTTAATGGAATGATGTCTGAACCTGGAATTGGAAGAGCCCCGATCCCTGCGGCAGTAACAGATGCTCCGTTAACCCATTTTGTCACTGTTTCTTCTTTATATTGAGAAAGTTTCAAAAAAAGGAGGTCTTTTCCTTTCGCTTCCAAGATACTAAGAATCTTATCATTTAGCTCACTCATGTTTATGCGTTTTTTTGCTGAGATAGCTATTGGGATTACCTTAAGCTCGCCTTTTATTTGGTTAATTACGTCTTCAAGATCGTCTTCATCAAGTGTATCTATCTTGTTCAGCACAATAATTGTTTCTTTACGCAGTCGAGACACTTCCTCAAACGCCTCTTTATCATGCTTTGTAACGCCGGCAGCTGCATTCATGAAAAAGAGAATAATATCACTATCTTTTTTGACAAATTCTGATGCCTTTTTACTGACCTTCTCATTTATGTCGTCTAATCCAGGAGTGTCTGCTATGAGGACATTTTCTGTTAATGGATATAGTTGTACTTCCTGTGTTGATCCTGCTAGTGCTTTCACAACTGCAAATTCTTTTCCAGTCAAAGCATTGATTGTTTGCGATTTTCCTGAATTTACGCTTCCAA
>JBBSFA010000459.1:0-3886 GCA_038239185.1 Elainellales cyanobacterium
CTCAGCTCGGCAAATGGTTCAAAGCCGGACGGGAGCTATCGGGGGGGCAGTGGCAAAAAATCGCCCTGTCGCGGGCTTTCATGCGATCGGCGGCGGATATCTTGGTGCTGGATGAACCGACTTCTGCCGTGGATGCCGAGGCTGAGGTGGAAATCTTTAGTCAACTCCGCGCCGTCACTCAGCACCAAATGGCAATCTTGATCTCTCACCGCTTTTCTACCGTTCGCATGGCAGATCAAATCGTGGTGCTGGCGAATGGCGAAATCCAGGAGCGCGGAACCCACGAAGACTTGCTGAAGCTCGATGGGCAGTATGCGCGCTTGTTTGCGTTGCAGGCGGCTGGCTACCGCTGAAAGGCGCAGATTTTTGCTCCATCATTCTGCTTTCTCCGCTCTAGTAAAAAGCTAAAAGATTGCGCTACTGTTATGAGGTAAACAGTATTAAGAAACGATTAATAATTAGTGATTAGCCGCAGATGGTCGGTAACGATCGCCAAGCGATTGTAAAGATTAATTTTTATATAAGCTATTACTATATAGGCAATATTTTTTTACTCATCATTCTTAGGAACGTAGCCTAATCCATGATGCCGAACTCTGAGAGCTACTCGTCTGCTGACTCTTCTGAGTCTGCCGATCCTTCTGACACTCTGATTCCTGATACCCTGATCTCTGATGCCCTGATTTCTGATGCCCTGATTCGATCCGATCGCCCCGACAAACCCGAAGAAGCTTGCGGCGTATTTGGGATCTATGCACCCGGCGAAGATGTTGCCAAGTTGACCTACTTTGGTTTGTTTGCCTTGCAGCATCGGGGGCAAGAATCGGCAGGGATTGCCGCTTTTGCAGGCGATGAGGTGCATTTACACAAAGAAATGGGCTTGGTGGCTCAAGTCTTCAACGAGCAGATTTTAGAAAGCCTGCTGGGCGACTTGGCGATCGGACACACGCGCTATTCCACCACGGGATCAAGCCGAGTGGTGAATGCCCAACCTGCGCTGGTAGAAACCCGCTTGGGGAAGCTGGCATTGGCGCACAACGGCAATTTGGTTAACACTCCGGCATTGCGCGAAGAGCTGTTGAAAACGTCTGATACACAGCTTTTGACCACGACCGATTCTGAGCTAATCGCGATCGCCATTGGTCAAGAAATTGACACAGGCAAAGGCTGGTTAGAAGCCACGATCAGCGCCCTGCACCGCTGCCAAGGAGCCTTTAGCCTGACGATCGCCATGCCGACGGGCGTGATGGGCATTCGCGATCCCAATGGGGTCAGACCCTTAGTGATTGGGGTGCTGCAAAACGAAGATACAGCAGAACCCCCGCGCTATGTGTTTGCTTCCGAAACTTGCGCTCTGGATATCATTGGCGCCAAGTATTTGCGGGATGTCGAACCGGGTGAGTTAGTTTGGATCACCGAACAGGGACTGGAATCGTTTCACTGGGCAGCGAACGCCAAGCGCAAACTTTGTATCTTTGAGATGATTTACTTTGCCCGTCCCGACAGCACCATGCATGACGAAAGCCTCTACAGCTATCGGCTACGGCTAGGTAGACAGTTGGCGATCGAATCGACAATCGATGTTGATCTGGTTATGGCAGTGCCAGATTCAGGAATTCCGGCGGCGATCGGCTTCTCACAGCAGTCGGGTATTCCCTACGCGGAGGGGCTGATTAAAAATCGCTACGTCGGGCGCACGTTCATTCAACCCACCCAGTCGATGCGCGAAGCGGGAATTCGGATGAAGCTGAACCCGCTGAAAGATGTGCTGGTCGGCAAGCGGATTTTAATTGTCGATGATTCGATCGTGCGGGGGACAACCAGCCGCAAAATCGTTAAAGCTTTACGCGATGCTGGCGCTAAAGAAGTTCATATGCGGATCTCTTCGCCGCCAGTGACGCATCCTTGCTTTTATGGCATCGATACCGATAGTCAGGATCAGCTCATTGGCGCGACAAAGTCAGTGGAGGAGATTGGGCAGCAAATTGGCGTGGATTCGCTGGCTTACCTGAGCTGGGAGGGCATGTTGGAAGCGACTCAGGAAGATACCAGTACCTTCTGTTCAGCTTGCTTTACAGGCGACTACCCGATTCCGATCCCGGAGCGAGTCAAGCGATCGAAGCTGATTCTAGAAGCAGTGACCGCCCCTCCTGCTCCTACGCCTGTATAAGAGGCGAGCTAAGTTGTAAATCTGGGGTCGCTATACGCCGTACTTGGAATGGCGATCCCCAGGTCCAAAAGCTTTTCTAGCGCGATCGCCTGAGCCATCGGGATTTGACCGTAGCTAAACACAGCGGGAATCTCGGCGGGCAATCGGGGGGCAAATTGTTCCCAAACATAGGGACTGCCGTAGAAAATCAGCGCTTGTAGCTGCCCTACCTCCAGTAATACCTCTAACCAGCGTTGCGCGATCTGAACCAAGCCCGTCGTCTTCTGAAAGGGATTAGCCTGAATAAACAATTGCAGCAGCGTTGGCTGAAGATCATTGATCGAATCGATCGCAGGCGTTTGACTATCGACCCACTGCAACCGATACCCCCGTTCTTGCGGCATTTGGACGGCAGGCGTTTGGAGTCCTAGAAAACTTGCTTGTAATAAATTGTCTACGATAATCAGATTGGTCGCGGTTTCGGTGGGGGGTGAGGTTGAATCCGATCGCTGGAGCGGTTGGCGCAATGTGGGTGACGGAGCCTGAACCGTGAGGGATTGGCGGAGAACGGCGCGGCAAAAGTCAAAGGCTTGGGGCTGGGCTACGTGCTCAATCCAAGCGGGAAGAGACTCGTTCAATGCTGGCTGCTCTGACTGTACTGAGCCGAAAACCTGTTGTTTAGCGCTCCAAATTCGCTCCAGCGAAGCATAAAGTCTTTCCCGACTCAAGCGACCCGTTTGCACCGCTTCACAAATTGCTTTGATGGTTCCAGGGGGATCAACGGGCATGAGCACCACATCTGCGCCTGCCTCCAACGCCAGGATAGGAGCTTCATAGGCTCCATAATGCTGAGTGATGGCTTGCATCACCAGCGCATCCGTGACAATCAACCCGTCGAACCCCATCTCTTGGCGCAATAGCTGAGTTAAAACGAGAGCGGAGAAGGTAGCTGGATACTCTGGGTCTAGGGCAGGGACTTGCAGGTGCGCCGTCATCACAGCGCTGACTCCTGCGGCGATCGCGGTTCGGAAGGGCGCTAGCTCTATTTGGTCTAAGCGATCGCGTGAATGGGGAATTAGGGGCAGATCCAGATGCGGATCAGTTGAGGTATCCCCATGCCCCGGAAAGTGCTTTGCGGTGGTCAGAACGCCGTAGTCTTGAGCGCCTTGGGCTTGAACACCTTGGATAAAGGCTTCAATTAAAGGACTGACAATTTCTGGGGTTTCTCCAAAAGCGCGCAGGCTAATCACTGGGTTTTCGGGGTTGTTGTTCACATCCACAATCGGAGCCAGAATCCAGTTAAGCCCCACGGACTGCGCCTCTTGAGCCGTAATCGCTCCCATCGCTCTGGCATGAATACAGGCTTGCGGCAAGTCGTGTCGAGCGATCGCACCTAGAGCCATTGGCGGCGGCATCCAGGTAGCTCCTGAGAAGCGTTGCCCGACTCCTTGCTCAATGTCTGCCGCAATCAGCAGGGGGACTTGGCTCCAGCTTTGCATCTGCTGGATTCGGGTCGCTAGCTCCGCCATGCTGCCGCCCAAGAGGATCACGCCCCCTATGCCTAGATCCTGAATCCAATGTCGGAGTTTCGCGGTGGGTGCTTCCCACTGGGGATAGCGGATTTCGTGATCAAACAGGTGTCCAGAGGTACGCACGACCAGCAGTTGCGCGACCTGCTGCTCTAGACTCAACTGCTGCCAGGGAGGTAGTGAACGGCTATAGATGAGGTCACTCAAC
>JBBSFA010000460.1:0-3880 GCA_038239185.1 Elainellales cyanobacterium
CCTGGCCCATGACGTGGCGCTGCCAGCGATGCGTGGTCATGGTTGGCACGCCGCTGATGCGGTTGTTCGTATGAGTCCTGCCCAGGGCACCGCCGGATGCCGCATCGCCGAGCGCTAGCCCATCCGATCCGTCTAGCCCGTCTAGCGGTGGCACTTCCCCCAAACGCTCTGTGGTGGCTAGCCCCGATTCTCCCAAAGCGAAAATTCCGGTGAATCGCTACGTGATGGACTTCAATCGGAGTCCGGTGGTGGGGAATCGACTGCGGCTGCAAGGCGTTTATGCCGAATCGCGGCTCGGCTTTACCCGTCCGCATAACTGGCAGGTGCAATCGGCTAGGGCAATCCTCCGGTTTCAGCACTCGCCGACGCTGCTGCCCGACCAGTCGAATTTGACCTTGCGGGTGAATGAGACGAGCGTGGGCAGCATTAAGCTCGATCGCCCCAATTCCGAAGTTGCCGAAGCCACCTTTGAAATTCCGGCGAAGCTGCTTCAGGACTACAACGAGGTTTCAATGCTGGCATCCCAGCAAACCTCCAAAACCTGCACCAACCCAGCCGACCCGACGCTGTGGACAGAAATTTTGCCGGATTCCAAGCTGCTGCTGGACTACCAGACCCGACCGACTCTGCTCAACTTCGATCGCTACCCGTTTCCGTTTGTCGATGAGCTGAGCCTCGATCCCAACCAACTCACCTATCTGCGTCCCCGCACGCTCAGCAGCGATTGGCTCACCGCCGTCTCGCAGTACCACACTTCCGCCGGACGGATTCTCGATTATCGCCTGCTGAATACGCGCACGGTAGCTGGACTAGAGCAAATTAAAGTGGGCGACAAGCTGATCATCATTGGCACGCCCGCCGAGCAACCGGCTTTGGCAAAGCTAAAACTGCCCTATCCGGTGCAAAAGGGTGAGTTGGTGGACGGCAAGAAGAAACCGCTGCCCGGTGACGTAGGGGTTTTGATGCTGACGACCGCAGAAGCCAACGGCGTTCCCGTCCTTGTTGCCACTGGCAACACAGCCGAAGGCGTTCAGAAAGCGGTGCAGTTTTTGGTGCAGTCCAAAGACGCACAGATCGGCACGGGTCAAGCCGTGATTGTCAGTACAGTCACGGAAGTCGCCACGCCCGCGCCACGAAGCTGGGTGGGCTTTCTGCCGACTCAAAATAAGTTTCGCCTTAGCGACTTGCAGACGGCAAACCATCTCTCGTATATGGACACCACGGTACGCGGCACGAATGCCCTGCCGATTCAGGTGGACTTCCATGCGTTGCCAGACGATCGCCTGATGCGTGGCAGCACCGTCACGGTCAACTACAGCTACAGTCCGCAAGTGAACTCGCGATCCTCTGCGATCGAGGTCAAACTCGATGACAAGACGATCGGCTCTAAGGCTTTAGTTTCCGGTCGCGGCGGACGCGAATCTTTTACCGTGGAACTGCCGCCTGACTTAGTGAATGCGTCTTCGGTGCTGGGTGTTCAGTTCGTAATGCGTCCCCAAGAGGGGGGCAAATGTGGCTTAGAAGCTGAGCGCCAGCTTTGGGGCACGTTGCACGCCGACAGCAACTTTAGTCTGTCTCGCGAAAATGTGGTGAACCTGCCGGATCTAGGGCTGCTGAAAGTGGGCTATCCGATTACGGCTCCCCAGGATTTTTCGGATACGGCGATCGCCATGCCCGACATCCCAACGGATGCCGACCTCTCGACTTTGCTAGCCTTTAGCAATCGGATGGGGCGGCTGACTCGCTTTGAGGGGATCAAGCTGAAAACCTATCTCGCCAAAGACGTGCCGCCGGATCAGAAGAACAAGAAAAACTGGGTGGAAATTGGCACTCGCGATCGCCTCCCCTTTCCCGAAGTGTTTGAAACCGCCGGGCTGAGCCTCAAAGACAATTTGGTGCGAACCCTCAACGGGAGCCAAGCCCAAGCCGTTCCCGATACGGATGGGATGGTGAAGGAAGTGATTTCACCCTGGAGTCAAGAGCGGCTGCTGATTGCGCTTACGGGTCAAACCGATCAGGGGCTGCAAGATGTCCAGGATTTGTTCCGGCTCGATCCACTGTTCTCCCGCATCCAGGGCGACACGATGCTCGTCAGCCGTAACCTGGCTCTGCCTTCGCCTTACGACACCAGCGACTACACGCTGCGATCGCTCCAGCAGGAATCTCCAAACCGGATCGAACATACGGATTGGCTGACTCGATTCCAGCTCTATCTGCAAGATAACTGGATTTTAGTCCCGATCGGCATTGTGGCGATCGCGCTATTGCTCTACAGTATGTCGCAGCTCTTCCTAAATCGCGTGCCTGACTAACCCTCCCTCATCTATCACCCTGTTCCCTTTTATGGCCAATCCCCCTCTTACTCCCCCTCGATCGCCCTGGTGGATTCGCGGCTTGCTCAGTTTACCAGATAGATTCGAGCGGCTGATGCCTTGGGCAAATCGCTGGATGCTGTTTTGCATTGTCCTGCTGCTGATTGGGATGGCAATTCCACTGATTGTCACGCCGCTAGAGGTCTGGCAGCAGGGTCTTGTGGCGTTAGTGCTGATTCTGTTTAGCATGGTCATCGTTCATTATGAGCAGACCATCGTTCAATACGAGCAGCGACAGCCCTATCGTCATGCCAGTGAGTTACTGCATCTGATCCTGGCATGGGTCAGCATTGTCTCGACGCTGCGCTACCTCTATTACCGGGTTAGCTACACGCTGAATTTGGACACCTGGCTCAGCGGCTTTTTTAGCCTGCTGCTGCTAGCGGCTGAGCTGTATGCGATCGCCACGCTGCTGCTGTCTTATTTCCAAACGCTGAAGCTGCGCGATCGCCAACCGATCGACCTCGCCACGATTCCCCAGGAGGAGTGGTACAGCGTCGATGTGTATATTCCCACCTATAACGAAGATGTGGCGATCGTGCGGAAAACGGCACTGGCTGCCATGGCGATCGACTATCCTGCCGACAAAAAGCAAGTTTATGTGTTGGATGACGGTCGCAAATATCCAGAGCGGCGCGAGCAGTTGCGGGAGATGTGTACTGAACTCGGCTGTATGCTGCTGACGCGCGACAATAACGACCATGCAAAAGCGGGCAATATCAACAGCGCCATCCAGCGCACCGACGGCGATTTGATTCTGATTCTGGACTGCGACCACATTCCCTCGCGTCCGTTCCTTCAGGAAACCGTGGGCTTTTTCTCCAATCCGAAAGTGGCACTGGTGCAAACGCCGCACTGGTTCTACAACCCTGATCCGTTTGAGCGAAACCTGCTGACGCAAGGCAGAGTTCCGGTGCATAACGAGCTGTTTTATAAGGTGATCCAGAAGGGCAATGACTTCTGGAATTCTGCCTTCTTCTGTGGATCGGCGGCAGTAGTGCGGAAAGCGACCTTGCTGGAAGTCGGCGGCATTGCAGTGGAAACAGTGACTGAAGACTGCCATACGTCGCTGCGGCTGCATTCGCGCGGCTATGATTCGGTCTACTACGACAAAATCATGGTGGCAGGGCTAGCGCCTGAGCAGTTCTCCTCCTACATTGGGCAGCAGGTGCGCTGGGCGCGCGGCATGGCGCAGATCCTGCGGTTAGAAAATCCGCTATTCAACCGCAGTCTAGATCTAACCATGGAGCAACGGCTCTGCTATTTCTCGGCAACTTTCCACTTTTTCTTCGGCTTCCCCCGCTTGATGTATGCGCTCGCACCCGCGCTCTATCTGGTGTTTGGGATTAACCTGGTGCGAGGCTTGGGGGTGGAAACGCTTGCCTATGCGTTGCCGCACATTATTCTGGGCATGAATGCCAACTACATCACGAATAAAACCGTTCGCTTCTCGTTCTGGAACGAGGTGTTTGAATATGCGATGGCCTTCCAGGATGGCTTTGTCACCC
>JBBSFA010000461.1:0-3877 GCA_038239185.1 Elainellales cyanobacterium
CAAGCCTCACCGGAGTCAAATTCTTGCTGGTGCAGTTTCTCGATGAAGCAGGGCAACCCCTGCCGGAATATGAGGTAGCTGCCGACAGCGTTGGAGCGGGGATCAACGAGTGGGTACTCGTAAGCCGAGGCAGCGCCGCTCGTCAAGGTCAAGGGAGCGAAAATCGCCCGCTTGATGCGCTGGTAGTTGGAATTATTGACACGGTGAGCGTAGAAAACCAGCGGCTCTATAGTAAGCGAGATCAAGATCGGTAGCCCACTTAGTAGCCCAGAGTGGCGATCGATCTTGAGCAACGCTTTATTCAGCGCTTCAGCCTTCAGCCCCCTGACTGCCCGAATGCGATCGGCTCTAACGGCTGATCGTCGGGCGGATTTGGCTGTTAAGGGCAGAGGCGGTGCTAGGGCGGATTTCTGAATAGATTGATTGACAGCATAGATTGATTGACAGCCGATCGGCTGTTTTAACACAGGAGATATTTATGGTCGCTAGCGATTCTGCGGCTCCTCCCACTCCCTGGTCAAAGGATTTAGCTCAACCCCAGGTTGATTCAACCGCCTATGTTCACTCGTTTTCTAACCTGATTGGCGATGTGGCGATCGGCGCGAATGTGCTGATTGCCCCTGGCACTTCAATTCGGGCAGATGAAGGCAGCCCGTTTCGGATTGGAGAGGGCACCAACATTCAGGATGGCGTGGTGATTCACGGGCTGGAACAAGGGCGGGTCTTGGGAGACGATGACCAGCCTTATGCGGTTTGGATCGGCAAGAATACGTCGATTACCCATATGGCATTGATTCATGGTCCTGCCTATGTGGGAGATAACTGCTTTATTGGCTTTCGATCGACGGTCTTCAATGCCAGAGTGGGCGAGGGCTGCATCATCATGATGCATGTGCTGATCCAGGATGTGGAAATTCCGGCAGGTAAATATGTGCCCTCTGGGGCGGTGATTACCTCGCAGCAGCAAGCCGATCGCCTCCCCGATGTCCAGCCCGCTGATGCTCAGTTTGCCGACCATGTGGTGGGGGTGAATCACGCGCTAAGAGCGGGTTATCACTGTGCTAAAAACGTCGCCTGTATTTCGCCCATTCGCCAAACGCTCGAAAAAGTTTATCAGTCCTCTAGCAAATCTGCCTCTAGCACACCTCATTCCTCTAACTCAAACAGTCCCATGATCACTACCCGCCTAGATTCCGCTGTCGTTCAACAAGTCCGCCAACTGCTGGCTCAAGGGCTACAAATTGGCACGGAACATGCCAACAAGCGCCGCTTCCAAACCAGCACTTGGACAAGCTGTTCTCCCATGCAAACCAACCGCGAATCGGATGTGCTGAATGCGTTGGAAAAGTGCGTCACGGAGCACGCAGGCGACTATGTGCGGCTGTTCGGCATCGATACAAGGCTGAAAAAGCGCGTCTCGGAAATGATCATTCAGCGTCCCGGCGATCAGCCCGGTCATCCTGCTGTGCCGCCGACGATCAGCAGCTACGGGGCTGCACCTAGCTACACTGCTAAGAGCGCCAAGGGGGGCAACTCCAACAGCCACCTGAGTCCAGAGGCGATCGAAAGTGTTCGCCGCTTTGTGGCAAACGGTTATCAGATCGGCACGGAACATGCCGACAAGCGCCGCTTCCAGACCAGCACTTGGACAAGCTGCACTCCCATTCGAGCAGCTCGTGAGTCAGAGGCGATCGCGGCGCTAGAGAATTGCCTCAACGAACATGCGGGCGAATACGTGCGGCTGTTTGGCATTGATACTAAAGCGAAGAAACGGATTGGCGAATTGGTCGTCCAGCGCCCAGATGATCAGGCGGCGGCTCAAAACCGACCCAGCAACGGTGGTAGCTCTAGTAGCTACAGCAGCGCTCAAAGCGGGGCTAACAGCAGCAGTCATTCTTCCGGCAGTTATTCTTCCGGCAGTTATTCTTCCGGCGGCGGCAAGCTGTCTGCTGAGGCGGTGAACCAAGTCCGGCAGCTATTAGCTCAAGGCTATCGGATTTCCGCTGAATTTGCCGACAAACGCCGTTTCCAAACCAGCACTTGGACAAGCTGCTCGCCGATTCAAGCCACTCGTGAGTCAGATGCGATCGCGGCGCTAGAGAACTGCGTCAGCCAACATGCAGGCTCCTACGTGCGGCTAGTCGGTGTCGATACCAAAACGAAGAAACGGGTGGCAGAGTTAATTATCCAACGCCCGGATGGTCAGGCGGCGGCTCAAACTCATCGCTCCAGCAACGGTGGCAACGGTTTCGGCGGCGTTCAAAGCCACGCACCTAGCGCTAAGAGCGGCAGTCAAAGTCGTTCTTCGGGCGGCGGCAAGCTGGCGGCGGATGTGGTGAGCCAAGTCCGGCAGTTGCTAGCCCAAGGCTACCGAGTCTCGGCTGAGTTTGCCGACAAGCGCCGTTTTCAGACCAGCACTTGGACGAGCTGCGTTGCGACTCAGAGCAGTCGCGACGCGGATGTACTGGCGGCATTGGAAAGCTGTGTGGCTGAGAACCCAGGTAAATACGTGCGACTAGTGGGTGTAGATACCAAAACGAAGCGACGTGTGGCAGAGACGGTGATTCAGCGTCCGTAAGGGTTGTCTGCAACCTCAAATTTGCCTGTAACCATCCTTGAGGATCTTCCTTCCTATGCGATCGCCTTCGCTGGTAATTATCAACGACTCGCACCTGTTTATCAGTGGCGAAGTGGTGATTCATCCCACGGTGGCGATCGCATCGGGCGTTTTGCTGCAAGCTGATCCGGGCTGTAAGGTCGTGGTGGGGGCAGGGGTTTGTATTGGCAGCGGCTCGATTTTGCACGCGAATCAGGGTGATTTGGTGCTGGAAGCGGGGGTGATTCTGGGCAGCGGTGTGTTGATCGTCGGCAGCAGTACGATCGGTGAAAATGCTTGCGTTGGCTCGTTGACGACGATTTTGGGCTGTTCGGTTGAGGCGAGGCAGTTTATTCCGGCAGAGTCGCTGCTGGGCGATCGCAGTCGGCAGATTGAGTCACCTACTGAGCCTGCTGTGACACCCACTGCAACACCGCCTGTTAAGCCACCCGATCGCAACGGCGCTGCCAATGCGGGTGTGACCAATCCTTACACTTATCCTTACGCTGAGCTGGAGTCACCTTGGTCTAGCCAGCCTACTAGTCCGCCTCAGCCTCCAGCGCCCGCACCGAGCGATCGCAATGTCAGTCAGCCGGAACCAGCACCTGCCGCTGCTCCTGCCGCTCCCGTTCAGCAGGTGGTGTATGGACGCGCTTACCTTGAAAAAATGATGATTCGGATGTTTCCGCATCGACAGGCGATCGATTCGGCTTCTGATGCAGATTCGTCTTGAAGCGGATTCAGCTCAATGGAGTTACCTTTGACTGTGATTAGCTTTGCTGATTACGATTAGATTTTTAACTGCGATTAACTTTCTATACTAGATACTAAGAGTGCAGGCTCATTCCCGTTCGCCTGCGATCGATTTTTCCATGCAGTCTTCTTCTCGACCGCCTATTCCTAGCGGCAGCGCCTTGGGATTAGTCTCTACCCGCAGCTTTCCGGCGATCGTCGGTGTGGCGGATATGATGCTGAAATCTTCTGGAGTTCGGCTAGTCGGCTATGAAAAAACAGGCGGTGGCTATTGTACTGCCGTGGTGCGCGGCAATCTTTCGGATGTGCGGCTGGCGGTAGAAGCCGGCGCAGATGTGGCGGAGCAGTTTGGGCAGCTTATGTCCAAAACGGTGATCACGCGCCCCATGCCTAATTTGGAAGTGGTGCTGCCGATTAGCGATCGCCTCTCCCGGTTTGCCGCAGAGCAAGGCTATAGCCGCCTTAGCGATCTGGCGATCGGGTTGCTGGAGACAAGAGGGTTTCCGGCAATGGTGGGCGCAGCAGATG
>JBBSFA010000462.1:0-3872 GCA_038239185.1 Elainellales cyanobacterium
AAGCACTAATTCTTCCATCACGTTAATGAACTGCTTGCGGGGAACGGCGACTACTTCGCCCGTCAGCAACGAACCCATCAGGCGATCGAGTGCCATATACTCTTCGATCGACAGTTCGGAGGCAGTATCGCAGATCAGTCCTACTTCTGCCTCCATAGCGGGGGTTAGATAACCATCTTGAAGAGCCTGCTCAACAATCTTTTCGATACTCATAGGGCTTATACGCTCCACAGCACTCACATGCAGTTAAAACATTTGATTCCCCTAGTGTTCCCCCCTTCTTCTAAAAATCACTGGCATCTGACAAATGGGTGAGCAGTCTGGAAAAGATTTTTCAACCGCCGCCCCTATTCAAAGCCCTGGTAGCGCCACGGCACGGGATCAATCGACTGAGCGTTCACATATAGCCCCCAATGCAAATGAGGGCCGGTCGCAGCACCCGTTGAACCCACGGCTCCAATCTGTTGCCCCGATCGCACCAGATCGCCTTCTTTGACATCAATGCGGCTGAGATGGATGAAAATGCTGGCAACTCCCTGACCGTGATCGACCCCAACGGTGTTGCCATGAAGCTGAAACCCATCGGCTTCGCGTCCAATCAGCATGACTTTGCCTGCGGCAGGCGCAACCACGGGAGTTCCTGTCCCTGCTGCATAATCTACGCCCCGGTGGTAATAGTCTTTGGCAAACTCGCCATTGTAGTAACGCCGCACGCCATAGACCGTCGAGATTTCACCGTCGGACGGGCGCTGAAAGGCTCCACTCCAAAGTTTGTTTGGGGTGAGGAGCGCTTTGAACGCATCGACTTTATTAAATTCGTAGTCTGTGCCATCTGAGCCGCCGCCGCTGAGCCAGATGCTTTGGGTGGGGAAGTCGCGATCGCGGAGCTGCACAGTCGTGTTTTGCGGATCGCCAGCACCGTTCACCTGAAGCGTGATCTGACCAGGGCGATCGAGCGGTGTGGTTGGCAGCAATGCCCGATAGCGGTTGGGGGCGATCGCGAAGGTTGGGTAGGTTTTCTGGTTCATCACCACGGTTGGCGCGGCTGAGCCATCGGTCTGTACCATAACGGCGATCGTGTCTCCCAACTGCGGATTGGTTGGACTGACTTGAACTGAAGCTGGAGCGCTGTGGGCGGCGCTGCTTAGCACTGACAGGAGTGCGGCGCTGCTTAAGACGAGGCTAATCAAGGTGCGCCGAGTCCAGAGCTGTCGGCGGATTTTGCTGAGCCAGCCTGTCGGCAAGGTCTGTGAAGGGGAAGTACTCATAAGCTTTTCGATGACTCGAAACCATTGGTGGAGTTAGATTAGCACCCAACGGCAATTCCTTCCAGTGTCCAGAGCCGCTCTAGTTGAGGTTTTTATCTAAATTAAGCTTTTGATTGACCTCGCACCCAGATTGCCAATCCGCCACCGCGACCCCGTGCGGCAATGAGGTCTGGCGTGGCTAAGAAGAAGGCAAAAAAGGGCAGCTTGGCGATCGACTCTTGCTCAAACTCTTCTGGCTTGCGCTTGCCAAACTTACTTTTATAGAACAAGCGATCGAACCCAAAAATCTGGATTTGGTGGAAATCAAAAGCCAGCAGGTTCTTCCGATTTGAAAAGCGACAGCGCCCCGCTAGCCAGACACGCAATCCGGCAAAGGCAATTTGATTGGTGATTTCCCCTTGGTTGCAACTTGGATCAGAGGTGCTGAAGCCAATTTGAGCGGGTGAAAACTTGGGCAAGTAAAAGCCTTTACGCAGGGCAATGCCACCCCGCTGCACTTTACGCACTCCGGTAGAAAAACAAAGCTGCCAATCGCCCAAAAACGGCTCAAAGGCATAAGTCAATTGCTGCTGCTTAGCCGCTTTTTCAGCTTGCAAGAGTGCTTCAACTACGGCGCTAGCGGCAGGGCGATCGCCCCCATCCCGATATGCCTGTGCGGCTTGCGTGAGAACTGCAAGATAGTCGGGGGATGAATGAGCAGAATGGGTCATTTTCTAGCTAAACCCTACCATGTGTCAACTCGCGAATCTGTTACGATCGGCTCCATAAAGCTTAAAAGTCTGGGCATTTCGATCGCCCAGACTTTTGCCTCAATTGGGGATCATCGGCTGTTTTGTCCGGCGTTCTGAATGTAAATTCGCACGACTTCTTCGGTGTTGGGAATCGGCTGTGGCGGACTCCACAGCGGTACTTCTATCCCGCAGCGGTGTAGGCGATACATGAGCTGCAAGACATCTTCAGCCGTGCCGATCGCAATGAGCTGGACACGAGATTTACCGCGCAGGGGTGACTGCGAGAAGACAGACAGGAGTGTATCTAACTGCGAATTGTCGCCACGCTGATCTGGATTGTAATAAGTCATGATGTCTCCTTGGTTTTTGGTTTCTGTTTGAGGAAAACCAAAAACTTAGCCACCCCGCGATCGCGCATGACGCAGGGTGGCAGAAAGGGGTTATCATACCCCTCAGCCTCCAAGCTGCTCTTGTCAGACTGGCGGTTAGCTACCCGTTGCTGCTGATCTCGGCAGCGGGTAGTGCGACTAAGTTTCCGGCGGACTGTGCCGCTCACGGATGGCGTGAGTGAAAATGGCACTTAAGCAAAAGAAGATACAGGATTTCGATCGCCTAGTCAAGCCTAGAGTAGCAGCTTTTGGAAAATAAAGCAGAGTAGCTGCTGGGATTGTAGATAAAATTGGGGGTATTGCCTGCTATCCCATACCCAACCTGCTTGAACGGCTTATGTCTCTTTCCATCACTGCGCTGAAGATTATTGGACCACCGATCGCCAAAAGGCTGTTGGAGCTGTCTCAGATTGATTCTAAACTGACGAATGCAGTGTTGGAACAGGCAATTGACACGATTAGCGATGAATTGTTGAGTCCTTCAGAAGCGAGAAAAAATTTAGCGCAGAAGAGTGATCAGATTGCTAGGCAGCTCAAAGCAGACATGCAACCGCTGTTTGAGCATGAAGCCAGGGCTTTGGAACCAGGTAGTCGAAACGCGATCTTGATAGGCGTAGCTGAAACCTTGATCAAGGCGAGGTTGACCTCAGAGGCTTTAGCAGAAATCAATTTTGATGCTGAAAAGCTAAAGCAACATTTGCTACAGGCTAATCCAGGCGCAGTCCGATTTTTTTCGCAGAACGAAGCAGCAGTTTATCAGCAAGCGGTTAGCATCGTCAGCCACCGTCTGATTGAAGCGGCTCCGCAGGTGGATGGGTTTACGTTGAGCACAGCAGCGACTACGTTGCAGCGATTGGAGGATATTGCGAATCAGCTAAAAGCAGAGCGAGAGCGATCTCTTCAGGCGGCGGATGAATTTGCGACCCGCTATCGCGGCATTGTGCAAGACAAACTGGATCGCCTGGAGGTGTTTGGCTGGCCCACTATGGACAAACTGACGAGTCAGCAAAGCCTCAGTATGGCGTACATTACGCTATCGGTGAGTGGAGCGAAAGAGGAGGAGGAAAAAGCGTCGTTCACGCTGATGGGGCATGAGCGATCGCATCTGGAATCCAAACGGCGATCGCGCCATATTGATGAGGCAATCTGTGATTGCCAACGGCTAGTGATTCGGGGCGGAGCCGGAGCTGGGAAAAGTACGCTGCTGCAATGGTTGGCGGTGCGTGCTGCGACTCAAAATTTTCCAGACAAATTGAACCATTGGAACTATAAAATTCCTTTCTTTATTCGCTTGCGAGACTTGGCAGGTGAAAAGCTCCCGACTCCCGAACAGTTTCCAGCCTTAATTGCACGCAATATTTGTGATCAGATGCCTTCCAATTGGGTGCATGGCTATCTCGATCGCGGACAAGCGCTGGTGTTGATTGATGGGGTGGATGAACTGCCGAGACAAGAACGGCAAGATTTTTTTGAGGCGTTGAAGG
>JBBSFA010000463.1:0-3870 GCA_038239185.1 Elainellales cyanobacterium
GACGTAACTACACTATCTCCATAGATTTACCGTATATTAATACTACTGACCCAGCGCAAAGCCCCAGAGTTAGGTTGTATGTTAGAAGAGGTTAAACAGTCTAATGCTGTAGATTCTCCCCCACCGATCGCCCCGCCAGGAGAATCACGAGTCCGAGAGTATTTGGCAAACGAGCGTACTTACCTTGCCTGGATGCGAACAGCTATCTCACTGCTGGGATTTAGCGTTATCATCGCTCGGATTCGCCCTTTCCGACCGCCCTTAGCGCCTGGTCCAGGAACAACTTGGCAGCTCGGATTAATTTTCTCGCTGGTGGGTTTGGCGACTATCTTTCTCTCGACTCAACATTATTTTGCCATTCGCTACGAAATTGCCGATGATGACTACGAGCCGACCGGGCGTTGGGTGATTCTGTTTAGTATTGCGGTGACTCTGATGGGCAGTGGGGTGATCTATTACGTCTTCACCTATCCCCCCAATGCTCATTAGCCAATCCTCAATCCTGTTGGTCAATAGGCGGTAGGGCGGGTCGCCGTTGCCTCAGACTGATGTAAGTCACCAGAGCGACAATGACGCAAAGAAACAGCATACTTGTGCCAACTGTGCCTAGCCCAATCCCCCCATCTTTAGGAGTTTGCGATAGGAAATCCCCAATAGAGGCTCCCAATGGACGAGTCAGGATGTAGGCTAGCCAAAATGCCAAAATTGCATTGAGTCGGAGGTAATAGTAGCCGATCGTGATCAGGGCGATCGCAGTGCCAAAGACTAAAGCTGACTGTGCATAGCCCAATCCCGAAGCCTCTGCTAAGAGATCGCCTGCGGCAGTGCCCAACGCAAATGTAAATAAAATAGCTGCCCAGTAGAACAGCTCTCGTTTAGCGGTGGTGATGGAGTGCATCGCCAAGGTTTTTTCTTTCCAATACCAAACCGCAAAAATTGCCGCTAGGGCAATCCCAAACCCGACAGTAGTCGTGACTAAACTGACTCCAAACTCATCGACCAATCTATCTGTGATGAGAGTGCCAACGATGCTGATCAAAACGACCACAAGCCAGTAGCTGACTGGAACATATCGCTTGAGTCGAAACTGATTTAAAAGCGCGATCGCCAACAAGCCGCTCATGATATAAGACGTAATGCTCAAACCAAGATTCAAAGTTTCCGACAGATAATCAGCCGCAGTTTCGCCGACTGTAGTTGCCAAAATCTTGATAATCCAGAAGTAAATTGTAATTTCTGGAACCCTGCTTAATAGCTTCTTCATGGTATTTCCCTGTCTTGATTTTTAAGGTTCTAGGAGTTGAGCCAGCTAAAAGCGGACAAGCTGATAGATAAAACTGCCGTCTTCGTTTTCTAATTCGGCGGCAACTGCCCAACCCGCGCTGCCTTCAAAGCGCTGAATTGTGCCTTTAGACTTCTGCTCTAGCTGAAACTTGAGCTTCTGCCCCAGATCAGAGGCTTCAGGCTCAAAATCCTCATCGTCATCATTACTGCCCAGCAGCAAAATCTGCGTCAGCGCACTCGTATCCAAAGAACTCATAGACCCGATCGACAGCATGAACTGGGCAAAAGCTTTCATCGCGTATATTTTCCTAAATCAGTTTTTATATCTCTACGCTGGTGTCAGCCTACAGAACGAATGTCAAGAACTTGGAAAGACGCGCAAGAAAATCATCTAAAAGCTAAAAGTTGTCCGAATGGCACCCACGACAATATCCCCATTACTATTGTTGTTGCCAGGACTCATCAGCCAAATCACGCCGGGTGTGACAGAAATATTGTCGTTGAGCTGGTATTTGTAGAATGCCTCAACGTGCAAAGCCGCATCTTCTCGCTGGCTGCTGACACCCGCGACACTGGGATTGGCAAACTTAAACTCAGCCTGTCGGGGCGGCACGCCCACAATAAAGCCCAAGTCATTCCCTGCGTGACCCACATTGTGAAACAGCAAGGTTCCGGCATATGTCCAGGTTCTGCCATCTCCTCTGGCTGCCGGATCGCTGAGGACCCGATCGTCAATATAGCTGACCCAGCCGCCAATCTCGATCGCTTTGCTCAACTCATAGTTGGCTTCCAGTCCATAAGCATTGGAAACAGTAGCTGGATCTTTCGTGAAGCCATTGACGTAGGTCAATCCCAATGTCAGCGGGAAACTGCCAGGAGTCAAGGTCAGTTGACCGAAAGCCGCATAGCTGCCGTTGAACAATCCTGAGCCTGCCGCAGATTTGCCTGCTTCTCCAGCCAAATAGCCCAGAGTCACGTCGATCGCGTCATTGAAATGAAAGCTGGCACCTGCCCCTGTGCTCTGCCCGCCGACATCATAGATGGGATTGTAGCTGAAGTAAGATAGACCACCTTGCCCTTCATCATAAACAGGGCTAACCGTGTTGAGGATATCCGTGATTGAACCCCCAGTGCCTTCTGCCGTAATCTGAATACTGTCGTTGAGTGGGAAAACGTACTCTAGCTGCCCCAGCGTAATTTTGTTATCTGTATCGGCAGCATATGAGAAGTCAGTTTGGTTGCCGAAATTAGACTCAGGCGTTGTGAAAGAGGTGACATTGCCTGCCTCTAGCTCAGCCGTGAGGCGATCGCTTCCAGTAAAGCTGGTGTTGAGGTCTAGATGGACACGATCTTGCAGCACCGTATTATTCTGGCGACCTGCATCAGAACCAAACACGTCAGCGACTGAAAAAATGGCTTCTCCTTCCAGCTTGGTAGTCGTAGAAAACTGATGCGCTTCGAGCGCGGCTGTCCGGGGTTCAAGGGCATCAACTCGCCCTCGTAAACTAGTCAATTCAGCCGCATATTCTTGCTGTAACCGCTGTATAGTTGCCAGATCATCTTTAGTCACTACATCGGCTGTACTTGAGGCAATTAATTCGTTGAGCTGATCGAGACAAGCATTCAGCCCAGCGGCAAACTCAAAGCGGCTCAACGCCCGGTTTCCCAGATAGGTTTTGTTTGGATATCCTACAATGCAGCCATAGTGTTCAACGAGCGACTGGAGCGCTGTAAATGCCCAGTCTGTCGGCTGTACATCTGAAAGCTGTGAAACAGAGGTTATCTGGGACATGGTATCCGGCGCTGTTACCTGCGCTGTCACATCCCTACGGTCAACGGCGATCGCTACAATTAGCACAGGTGCGATCGCCAAGCAATTCCAGAGTTTGTTTGAAAGCATTTTAGATCGGTGAATTTAATATCGTCGCGAAAAAATTCCACCTCAGCGTACCCTAGAAAAGTCAAGAACTTAGAAAGACGGCTTTAGAGTTGCAAAACTTTAGAAGATTTGGCAGGCAACAGTACGGTGAAACAACTGCCAACACCCAGTTGACTCTGAACCGCGATCGAACCCCCATGCGTTTGAGCGACACTTTGGGCGATCGCCAACCCCAACCCAGAGCTACCCGAACTGTAGGAGCGAGAAGAGTCGGCTCTCCAAAAGCGATCGAAAATTTGCGTCAGATGTTCAGAGGCGATGCCAATGCCAGTATCCTGCACCTGTACCTGAAGAGAACTACCCTTTTGGCAAGCTGCGATCGCAACTGTGCCTTCAGCGGAAGTGTACTGGATGGCGTTTATTAATAAATTAGTGAACAGTTGAGTTAATTGCTCGGCATCACCGAAGAGATAAAGCGAGTCAGGCAAGTCAGCCTTGAGCAAGATTATTTTCTCTTCGGCTTTAGACATGTAGAACTGAATTAAATGCCGCAGAACTGCCGTTAGGTTAACCTGCTGCCAATCCTGTTGCCGATCGCGATCGGTTCGAGCCAGCAGCAGCAAATCTTCGGTGAGGCGAGTCATCTGGCGGGTAGCGCTGGCGATCGCCTCAAATTTTTCGGCATCTGCGTCTCGCATTCCTTCAGA
>JBBSFA010000464.1:0-3850 GCA_038239185.1 Elainellales cyanobacterium
GCTTTACTGCGAAGGTCGTAACTGTAGGGAGAAGACATAGAATTCTTGGGATTAGTTTTCTTAATTATATGTCCTAGCGGTAACTCGTAGTGCTATACTATGCTGCGGTGGTGAAAGAACCAGACTTGAATTTGACCCAGGCAGAAATTCATCACCAGCTTGCCGATCGCCAACGAGTCCTCAAAGACAATGAGGCATTAAAGCAGACAGCTAAAGCGCTGATTCGAGACAAGGAAGAATTGGAGCAACGGCTGCAAAAACTCCAGATTGTGATGAAACGGCAAGCGCAGGAAGCTCAACGATGGCGAGAGCAATATCAGGCGATGATGGCGCAGATGCGATCGCTGCCTCTGACTCAGATTGCCTTTGAGTTGGGCTTAGATCTTGACTCCAGCAACAATCACAAATGGCGCAACGAGGAACATGTCATTAACATCACAGGCAGCAAGTTTTATGACTGGAAGTTACTGAAAGGAGGGGGAGGGGCGATCGACCTGGTGATGCACTTACAACAGTGCAGCTTTACCAATGCAGTCAGTTGGCTCATGGATCATTTTGGTGAGCCTGCTGTTCTTCAAACCGTGACGGAGCAGATCACGGTAATAGTGACGGAGAAACCCCAGCAGCCGTTTATCCCTCCAGCACCGCATGAGGGAAATTGGCTCCCAGTGAGGGAGTATCTGACGCGATCGCGCAAGTTGCCTGCTTCACTGGTCGATAAGATATACCAGAAAGGGTTGATCTACGCCGATGAGCGACAGAATGCAGTGTTTGTGAGGCGAACTTTGGACGGAGAGGTTGTAGGTGCTTCACTCCGAGGCACGGTGGGCGAGAACGATTTCTTTGAGGGGCTAGCGTATGGCTCTAGGCGATCGCAAGGCTGGTTCTACATTGTTGCAGGCGGTAAAGAGGAAGAGCCGATTCAGGAAGCGGTGTTGATGGAGTCGGCGATCGAGGCTCTGTCGTATCGCACGTTGTATCCACCGACCAAGAAGACGATGATTCTCTCGATAAATGAGATGGGATATTTGCCTGTAAATTGGCTAGCGAACATGAAAGAAATCGTGATTGGCTTCAAGCAGGATCAAGCTGGAGAGGAAAAGGCACAGCGACTGATACAGAAGCTATCTCAGACAAATCGCCAAGTCCCTGTAAACAAAGATTGGAACGCGGACTTGCAAACTTATCTACGGAGATTAAAACATCAATTAATTCAAGATAAAATGCAGCAGATACACCAGGAAGAATCGCAGACAGAGTAACTCTATTAGGTTCTAGATTGTTCACCAAGATTTTGTACAAACCTCAAGCCCTTCTACTCGCCTATGCCATCTATCGAGCCATGAGTTGAGCAAATAACCCCGCTTGATTTGCCAATTCTGTAAAACTTCCTTGCTGGATAATCCGACCTGCTTGCAGCACATAAATGCGATCGGCATTGCGAATGGTACTGAGCCGATGTGCAATCACCAGCCGTGTTACCTGCAAGCGATCGAGACTGGCACTGACGATCGCCTGAGTTTTATTATCTAAAGCACTAGTGGCTTCATCGAAGAGCAATATTTTTGGTTTCAGCGCTAGTGCCCGCGCGATCAGCAGTCGTTGTCGCTGCCCACCAGACAGATTGGTGCCGCCTTCACTGACAACGGTGTGCATGCCCATCGGCATCGCGGCAATGTCCTCTGCAAAGCCAGCCATCTGGGCAGCTTCCAAGGCATCATCCAGCGTCATCAGGGCATTTCCAGCGATATTCTCAAAGATGGAAGCCGACATCAATTGACCCGATTGCAGCACCACGCCTAACTGACGGCGTACCGCCTGAATATCTAACCCTGCCAATTCGTGATCGTCGTAATAAATCGAACCCGACTCTGGACTTTCAAACCCCAACAGCAATCGCAAGAGGGTGGACTTACCGCTCCCAGAAGGACCGACTAGGGCAATAAACTCTCCCGGCTCAGCCTGGAAACTCACCCGATCTAAGGTCAAAGGACTGTCATCTCGAAAGCGGAAGCTGAGCTGATCGATCGCCAGTTTGCCCGTTAATCGCCCTGGATCGGTTTTGCTGGCATCTGCTTCGGGGGTTGCCTGCAAAATCGGTTGGGCACGCTGCCAAAGGGGGACAATTTCCAAGACATCAATCACGGTGCTGCTCAACCCGGTCACTCCCCCAATCAATGCCCCAAATGCAGTATTGAAAGCGAGGAACGTCCCCGTTGAGAAACTGCTGCCCTGCGCCTGCGATTGTTGAAGCATGGTAGCCGCCAATCCAAACAGAATCGCATTGGTGATGGCAGGCAACACTTTGTTAATTACTGCCAGAATATCTTCGATCGCTTGTGTACTCAAGATCAAGTGGAGTTGACGGCTGTATTGTTTCCCCCAGTAGGCAAACGCCCGCGCCTCTGCACCCGCCACGCGCAGCTTTGTCACACCATCAATCAACTGCACCATCACGCCAAATAATTCTCCTTGCTGCTCTAGCAAAGGGCGAAACTTGCGAACGGTCAGAACACCCGAAACGCTCGTTACGATCACATAGATTAGAGCCACTGCAACAGCGACTACTGCCAAAGAGCCACTGTAGTAAAATAACAATCCCAAGTTGAGCAAGGAAAATATTCCTGAGAACAGAGTTCTTAAAACCGTACCGCTCAACTGCTTGCGAATCTGGCTGACACCACTGACTCGCGAATTCAAATCCCCGATCGAGAACTGGCGAAAAAACGTAGATTTAAGATTCAGCAACCGATCCCACATCGCGGCTTGAGTCGTGGAATCGGCAAAGGTTTCTAGCCGGATAATCGCCAAGCCTTGAGCAAGTTGAAAGACCAGACTGCCAACGGCGACCGCCAATAATCCAAAGGCAATTTGCGCCAGTGAACTGCGGTTGCCCGAAGGAATCACCTGGTCAATTAGAATCGCAGTCGCTTGAGGAATCAGCATGCCCAGCAGCGTGGTGGCAATCCCCGTTAAGAGAATCAAGATCAGTTCACGCCAATGATTCCCCAAGGCAAATCGTAGCAACGTCAGCGGCTGGAGCTGCGTCGGAAACGATCGATAAAAACATAGGCTGCGGGGGCGATCGCAGCGGCTGACTGCTGATCGATCGCACCGCGAAGTTGATTGAGCGGGTCGAATACTTCGTACCCTCCGGCTGTCGTTGGCAACAGCGCCACCGGACAGTCGTCCACCGTGTACGCCAGCACAGGAGCAGACGCGGTTTGCCACCACTGCCCTCGTAGGGTAATCTGCCGCAGTCGAATCCGGGAAGCCCGAGCGATCGCCTCTACAGGATTTTGCGAGTCGTCTGACTGAGCGGGTGGATGGATCGGGATGCCCAAAGCGCGACCGATCGCCCCGATGGCTGCCAGCAAGAGTTCCTGAGAGCTGCCCGTCTGGGTTCGTTGCAAGACAAGGTTTTGCGGCTGGATGACAGCAGCCAACTTGTCTAGGGTTTCTGCCATCAACTGTTGGTCAAGCAGCTCCCGGAGTTGCAAGGGATGCAATCCTGCTAGGGGTTCTTGTCGCGACATGTGATTCCTCCTGTAATTCTCCTTCGTTGCGGATCAAATTCAGGTACGCTCCCTCAACCTGCTTCAACTGATCGTGAGTGCCGCGCTGGGCGATTTTGCCTCGCTCCAAGACGATGATTTCATCACAGTCGCGGATGGTGCTTAAGCGATGCGCCACAATTAAACAGCTACAGCCCCGCTGGCGCAGGTTTTGGTCAACAATTTGCTCTGTCTCAGCATCCAAAGCGCTGGTGGCTTCGTCCATGACCAGGATGGCGGGGTTGTTGACGAGGGCGCGGGCAATTTCCAACCGCTGCCGCTGTCCACCGCTCAAA
>JBBSFA010000465.1:0-3849 GCA_038239185.1 Elainellales cyanobacterium
CATCAGCCCAAGTTGCTTTCACGCGGACGATATGCCGTTCCAGCGGGCACGGTCTATATTTTGAACGCAGCGCAACCCGCCTGGACTCAGTGGGAAAATACACTGTTTCCGCAAGAAGGTCCTTATCTGAATCGCTGGGGCTGCGGGTTGGCGCTGCCGTTGCCCCATGCGATCGCTCAAACCACCGACACAGCGGATGGGGGAGCAGCCGCGATCGCCCGTTAATTGCCTGCCAGTTAATCTCTTATCACTCATACAAAAGCTATGTACCACAAAGCCTACGGCATCATTGAAACCTTTGCTCCGCTGCATGTGGGAGCCAGCGCGGGCGAAGAAACCGGCAATCTGAATCTAATTTTTCGCGACCAATTTACCCAAACTGGGATTATTCCCGGCAGTTCGATTCGCGGGCGCTTTCGAGCCGATATGCGATCGCCAGAGAGAGAGGAGCGTGCTAGTCACTGGTATGGACAGGAGGCTCGTGCAGGAGAGGAGAATTCGACTACCGAAGCGCTGGTTAAATTTGAATATGCCTCTATTCTTTGGTTGCCTGTTTACTGCCCCAACCAGCCGATCGTCTGGGTGTCTTGTCCTCGCTTGCTGAACCGCTATCAAAAGCTTTCAGGGAAACCCAAGCATGAGATCAAACCTTACAGCTATTACGGGCGTAAAGAGGTTTCACACCTGTTCTTTAATCTGGGCTTTGTGACCTTGGGTGACAAGGATTCTTCGCTCAGACACTATATCCCAGACGGGTTGGCTGATCTACAGTCAGGAGAAAGCCTGGTGCTGGTAGTAAATGACTGTGAGATGTCGATGATCCACGATATGGCGCTCTATCGTCAGAGCCGGGTTTCTCTAGAAAAAGATGTGAAAAAAGCAAAGAAGGGGGCGTTTTTTGATGTAGAAGCCTTGCCTGAAGGAGCAGTTTTGGTCTTTCCCCTTGCGCTTAAACAATCTCAAGATGAAGATAAATCATGGAAGGCTTATCTACAAGAAACAGGGATGGCTGAGGCTAAAGATCTATATTTTGGGGGATTGGAATCGATCGGGTTTGGTCGTGCTCAGGTGATATTGAAAGAATATGAAACTGCAAAATCGGGGAAATAAGTGATGACACAAGCAGAACCTTCTCAAGATAATTCTACTGAGGCGATCGGCTGGAAACCCTATAAGCTCGATCAACTGGCTCAAGATCTGGTTTTGAAAAACAGAGATAAGAAAAATGTGCTGAATGAGTCCCACAAAATGCGAATGACGGTTGCCTATGGTCTAGAGCGGTTTTGGGGTGAGCATTTGCGGCTAGAAAATGAAAAGAGTCCGGAGAATAAAAACAAGGGGAAGTACTGGAAATCAGTTTGGAAGACGCTGGGAGATATTTTGGAACCTACCGGGATTGATCTACCGGGTCGGGAGATGACATCGACCAGAACGGAGGAGATTCAAGCGGTTGCTAAGCTGATTTGGGGAATGCCCGATGAAAAACGGCAAATCGCTTTGATGGTGTTGACTCAATTTTGTGATGCCCTGGTTTGGTGGACGCAGCGATACAAAATCAAGGAATCTGACCGGGAAAATTGACTGGGGCTAACTCGATCGACACTAGAGGAAACTGAGGATGATTAAAGGACTAGAAAGTGCTGCCAAGAAGCTGGGGATTGCGCCCGAACCGAGCAGCAAAGCCGATCGCGCTAAACCTAAAAATCCGCGTCCGACGATCGCAGAGCTAGCGCTGGAGCCACCGATGATGTATCGTGCCCAGGTGCAAGGGCGATGCAGTTTGCAGTTTGCCAGTAAGCCTGCCGATCTGAATCAATGGACTGAGGAGTGGATTTATCCTGCTGCCAATCAGCAGCCTACCTATCAGCATCAGGAGCCTGCGGTGTTGGGATGGGATGGTGCAATTTACCGCATCAAGGTTGAATTTCCTTTTCGGCTCTGTAGTAACTGTGGTCAGGATAGTATTCTGCGTCCTGTCATTGGCAAACATGGGATTCCTTTTATTACGGGCAGCAGCATCAAAGGGCTATTTAGACGCGCTTGTAGTCGCCAGCAAGCTATAGATTATTGCGGGGATGATGGGGGTGGAGAGCTGACTCCGGGAAAGCTGCGGTTTCATGGCGCTTATCCTGTGGGGGATTGGGCAGGGACGAGGCGAGTTACCTTTCAGCGTCAGGGGCAGGCGGTTTCTGAAACTCGCTATCGCTTGGTGGATGTGGTGCATCCGCAGCAGGAGCGGCAGGTGAAGGGAGAGGGAACAGCGACGGCGATCGCCCTGATTAGTTTTTATCAGCCGACGATGATTTTTGAGTTGAGCAGCACGAAGCCTGATGAGACCGACTGGAAAGAAGTTGCAGGGCTGTTGCGAACTGCGCTACGTCAAGGGTTAGGCGGTAAAACCAATACGGGATATGGGTTGCCTTTTATTCCCAAAGATCAGTATGCCTTAACCGTTTATTTGGATGGGGTTGGCGTTAGCCCTTTGCTGCGAAGCAATGAGCCGGAGTTTCGCCCCAATCTGTTTAAGGCGACGCTGAGGGGACATGTTAGACGGCTGTTGGCTGGGGTTTGCGATGAGGATGCGGTTAAGCGAAAGGAGAACCAGCTCTTTGGACATACTGCTGCGCCAGCGGAGATTGAGCTGTTTTGGGAGAGCAGAGCGATCGCCTATAACACGCTGGGCGGGAATCCAACTTACACTACAAGGGGGACGCTGTATGTGGATGCTAAACAGCAGCAAGACCTGGAATTTCTGGGCTGGGTGCTGCGGTTTGCGGTGGTGATGGGTGGATTTGGTAAATCCTGGCGCAGGGTTTGGCATCAGCAATTTTACCAGAGCCATCCAAATTATTCCAGACCGATCGGCTGCCATTGGAAAGCGGATTCTGATCAGGTTGAACTCGACTTTAAAACGCCGCAAGATCTGAAACAATTTTTGGATCAGCTCTACCAATTTTGTGGCGATCGCTTTGGGTCTAAACCGAATCAACCGCTGAAGTGGAAGGAAGCTTGGCATCCGAAGCGGGTCGCGGTGTTTAGTCAGGTTGTGACGCAATCTAAGGCGATCGATCTATTTCATGATCTAACGTTTAAGACAACGCCTGCGATCGGTGGTAAAAACCCAGGCGACGATCGCCCTACTAGCGTGAGTTCGGTTTGGCACAGGATGTTTCCGATCGGTGGAACTCAGTATCTAGAAATTGTGACTGTGTTTCATGGCGATCGCACTCCTTGGAAACGAGAAGGAGAAGACCAGCTTCCAGCCTTTATTAAAACCCTTAAAAAGCAAGGGCTAGCGCTAACTTGGGGAAACGAACCGCTCAGCAAATAACCTGGAATCTCTTGATTTGCGCGGACGATCGCCAAAGCCGGAAACCCTGATTCTGTCGTTGAGATCCGCGCTGCACTGTTTATCAGTGTTTCAGCGATCGCCCCCCTTTTTACCTGTCAATAAGCTACTCGTTGTTGACAGCAAAAAACCGATCCGCGCAATTGCAGCTTATAATAAGCGCAGCGTAAGGCTTCTAGCCTCCCGCCGTCTCACCGATCGTTCGCGATCGGATTAGTTGGAAACCGGTTCAGACAGACAGGTGGGCGCTTGCCCCTGATAGTGTCTCACCGATCGTTCGCGATCGGATTAGTTGGAAACTGTCTAGAGTGAGATTATAGGTATCGCCGCCATCCGATGGTCTCACCGATCGTTCGCGATCGGATTAGTTGGAAACTTGTTCGATTGCGCCTGAAACATCGTGGTTAACTCTTCTAGTCTCACCGATCGTTCGCGATCGGATTAGTTGGACACTTAGCTCCAATCCGTTTATTGGGCTATGGGTGGAAGTCTCACCGATC
>JBBSFA010000466.1:0-3846 GCA_038239185.1 Elainellales cyanobacterium
CAAATTCGTCAGGCTACTAGCGCAACTCCAACAGACATCGCCCCGCCAGAATTGAACGAATCGCTTGAGGAAAGTTCCCTTGACCTCGAAGCAGACGATCTTGAACTGCCAGCAGAACTTCAGGATGAGCTAGAAGAAATCACTCACGCCGAATTGGATCATTCTATGGCTGAGCAATCTGAAGGAACCGATCGACCTAGAGCCAAAGTCGGCGATCGCGTTGTACTGTTGCCCAAGCCGCAGATCGGCACAGTCGAGCTGACGGCGATCTGGGATGTGGTAGAAATCCAAGAGGACAATGCCCTCATTGAAGCGAAACAGATAGGAACGCGGCATTACCCCCTAAGCTGGATGGTTGTTTATCCAGAGCCAGACTTCTGATCGCAAAGCGCTGGAGAGCGATCGCTCTCCAGCGCTTTCACCGATCGCTACACAGACCGATCGCTACACAGACCGATCGCTACACAGTTTGAGCTGCAACAGGCTTGGCTTCAGCAGCCGTATTCTGTGAACTGAGCTGAATCAGTTCCACCTTGTAGCCGTTGGGATCTTCGACAAACGCAATCACCGTTGAGCCATGCTTCATAGGACCTGGCTCTCGCGAGATTTTGCCGCCCAAGCTGCGAATGGTTTCGCAGGTGGCATAGATATCATCCACGCCGATCGCGATATGTCCGTAGGCATTGCCCAAGTCGTAAGCCTCTGTGCCCCAGTTGTAGGTTAGCTCCAACACGGTATGGTCTGACTCGTCGCCATAGCCCACAAACGCTAGCGTAAACTCACCGCCGGGATAGTCTTTCTGGCGCAGCAACTTCATTCCCAGCAGATCGCAATAGAACTTGAGCGATTCTTCCAGGTTGCCGACGCGCAGCATGGTGTGCAACATTCGCATGATTTTCTGTCCTAACGCTTCTTTTGTTTATTGTGTCGCATGTTTGCGAAATAGAGGTTCTTTCAGCAAGGCTGATAGGTCATAGAAGCAGATTGAATAGCACAAAAAACAAGTTTATTGACAATATGTAAATTATTCGTTATATTAGTTTACATAAGGTTACAAATGTAAACAAAGAGGAGCGAGCTATGTACACGACCGACAACGAAGGACTTCTGAACAACTACGCGGTTGAGCCTACAATGTACCTCGCTGACTATCCGTTCCCAGAAGTGCAACGCCGCTATGCTCTCCAAGGCGCGATCGCAACGCTCTTTGTGACGCTGACAATCTTGACCGCATTCGCAATCAGCTAAAGCTCTTAGCTCTAGTTCATTCGTCTAGCATTTGAACATATCTCCTTTAAACCTCAGCGAATGGCTGAGGTTTTTGTTTGGGGATTGTTCTGCATCGCATTTGAATGGGGATACTATGCTGGCTAAAAAAAGGCTCTGAGGTTAAACCACGATGAAAAGTCGTAGCTTTACAGTCATCCTCTATAAAGAAGAAGAGATGTACATCGCTGAATGCCCAGAGGTTGGCACAGTTGACCAAGGAGAAACGATCGAGCAAGCGATCGCAGGCTTAAGAGAGGCAACGCGGCTCTACTCAGAAGAATTTCCTGAGTGATGGCAATCGCATTGTGAGAGGTTGCAATGGCATTGTGTCGGGTTGCGATCGCATTGTAGAGATTACAATCGCATTGCATTGGCTCAAAATGGCATTGTCTTGGGTTGCAATGGTATTGTGTCGGATTGCAATTGAATGTTGAGTGATGACGATCGAATGGAAGGGGGTGCGATCGAATTGTGGGGCGATCGAGTTTTGATAGCGCGAGTGTTACAGCGGTCGAGGTTTGCCGATGCCATAGCCTTGGGCGTAATCCACACCTATCCCCTTGAGCCGATCGAGGATGCGATCGCTCTCAACAAACTCAGCGATCGTTTGCAGTCCCATCAACTGCCCAATCCGATGAATGGCTTCAGTCATGGCGAGGTGAGCCGGATCATCGACTAAATCTTGGACAAAAGAGCCGTCAATTTTGATGTAATCGATCGGCAGCGTTTTGAGATAGGCAAACGCAGAAAGGCTGTTGCCAAAATGATCGAGCGCGAAATGACAGCCAAACTCGTGCAGGTGGTGAACGAAGGGGATTACCTTACTGAGGCTGGCGAGGGCGATCGCTTCAGTAATTTCAAAGCAAATCACCTGGGGCGGCACTTGGTAGCGATCGAATTGCTCCCGCAGAAAGCTCTCAAACTGGTCATCGTTGAGGCTGGCACTCGAGAGATTAATAAAATAAAGACAGTTGAAGTCTTCCGTTTGGCTGCGCTTCCAGGCGGTTTGATAGTGCTGGCTTTGGCTAGCAAATAGGGTTTCAATCACCCAGCGATCGAGCCGATGCATCAGGTGATAGCGTTCGGCAGCCGGGAGAAAAGTTTGGGGAGTTACCAGTGAACCGTCCTCGGCTTGCAGACGAACTAGCACTTCATAGCGATCGCTTGGCGGAGATGCGCTCACCGAAACGATCGGCTGGCAGTAGAGCCGCAGCCGATCGGTGGCGATCGCCTGACGCAATCGATTTGCCCACTCCAGTTCCCCGCGACGCAACCCAAGCTGGCGATCGGTTTCCCGGTAAAGATGCACCCGGTTTCGCCCTTGGTGCTTGGCAGTATAGCAAGCCGCATCTGCCGCACCAAAGGCTTTTCCTGGGCTATTCGCCTCGCTGGTTGCGTCTAATTGCACCAGCCCGATGCTGACCCCAATCGCAAAGACTTTCTCTTGCCAAACAAACCGAAAATCCTGAATGCTCTGGCGCAACCCATCGGCAATGTCTACTGCCTGTGCGGGCGGACAGTGGTGCAGCAGCAGCCCAAACTCGTCGCCGCCCAGCCGCGCTAGCACATCTGCCGTGCGAATTTGCGATCGCAGCAGCGTCGTCACCTGCCGCAGCAATTCATCCCCTGCCGCATGTCCACAAGTGTCATTCACGGGTTTGAATCGATCCAAATCCATCAAACAAAGGACATGGATCTCTTGTTTAGGGGCTTGGAATTGCCGCTGGACGACCCGTTCCACACACCGCTCAAACTCGCGTCGGTTGACCAATCCGGTAAGCGGATCATGGCTGGCCTGCCACGCTAGACGCTGTTCGTTTTCCCGCAGGGCAGCTTCGGTGCGTTTGCGTTCGGTGATATCGCGCACCACAATGCAAAAGGCGCTGCGTCCGGCGTAGCGAATCACGTTGGCTGTGACTTCTACATCCACTAAATGCTCGTCTCGGTGGCGATATTGCTGTTCGCCCATCAGCCGATCGATCGCCACGGTTTCGGGGATAGCACGATCGTCTTGTTTGGCATCTTGTTTGGCATCTTGTTTGGCGATTTCTTTGGCGATCGGTTCTGCTTCCTCAATCTCTGCTTCCCCAATCTCTGCTTCCCCAATCACCATCGCTAAAGTCAATTCTTCCAGAGCGGATGCCGAGTAGCCCAGCAGATTCGTGAAAGCGGCGTTGATCTCTAGAAATGCCTGCGTGTCGGCATCGACCAAGATAATTCCTTCGGATGCTTGAGCAATCACGGCTCGGTAGCGTTCCTCGCTTTCTTGTCGTCCTCGCCAAAATAGGGTCAATTTATTTGCTAAATAATAGGTTGTAGTCCCAAACACTGTGCCCACAATCCCCAATGACACCATCAGATAGTTCAAGCTGCTTCTTCCCTGCTGTTGAATCGCTCTAGGAACATCGACCTGCACCAGCAAGGTTGGCTGATCCAGCATGTCTTGCAGGACGGTATAGCCTGACATCACGCGATCGTTCTGCGGGGCGATGAGCACAGGCTGATGTTCAGGCTGCTGTTCAACCGAGTATTGAATCCGGCTGAGTTGAGGAGTCAAGGGACGCGAGGGTTCTAGCG
>JBBSFA010000467.1:0-3842 GCA_038239185.1 Elainellales cyanobacterium
AGACACTAACGACTTGAGCGGCTGGCTGAGAGTAGATAGAACTTTGACGAGGATTGACCCAATCGATCGATGGATGAGTCCTCGCTTAGGCATCCGGTTCAACTGTGCGGCTCCAGAGCTAGAGATTTTGCGCCCTGACCAGCAGCGTTTCCTGAGCTATGTGGAAATTGCCCAACGGGTTGAGCAGGAAAGTCGGCGCGCCGAGCAAGCCGAGCAACGCGCCGAGCAAGCTGAGCAGCGTGCCGGACAAGAAAAGCAGCGCGCCGATCGCCTTGCCGAGCAGCTCCGTGCCTTAGGCATTGATCCAGATGCGTCATAACCTCAAATCTTGCTGAAAAGTGCGATCGCTTCTGCTGCAAGTTGACAAATCTCGATACACTGATTGAGCAGGAAAAGCAGCCAGATTGGTTAGCCTTTCAGATTTCACGTACCTAGATTTCACGCACGAGGTCATCGCATGGCATCCATTCGCGAGTTGCATCAACAACTCATCACCAAAGAACGATCGGCAGTTGAAATTACTCAAGCCGCGCTCGATCGAATTCAGGCTGTAGAACCCCAAGTCCACAGCTTCTTGCAGGTGACAGGCGATCGCGCCCTAGAGCAAGCCCAACAGGTGGATGCCAAACTTGCCGCAGGTGAAGAAATTGGATTGCTGGCGGGCATCCCGATCGGCATCAAAGACAATATGTGTACGAAAGGCATTCGCACCACCTGCGCCTCGCGGATTTTAGAAAACTTTGTGCCGCCTTACGAATCTACGGTGACAGCCAAACTAGCTGCTGCTGGAGCCGTCATGGTCGGCAAAACCAACCTAGACGAGTTCGCAATGGGCGGCTCCACCGAAAACTCTGCCTTCTACCCCACTGCAAATCCCTGGGATCTCGATCGCGTTCCCGGCGGCTCATCAGGTGGCTCAGCCGCAGCCGTTGCCGCAGGCGAATGTACGGTTTCATTGGGATCAGACACAGGTGGTTCGATCCGTCAGCCTGCCTCGCTGTGCGGCATTGTCGGCATGAAGCCTACCTACGGACTGGTTTCGCGCTATGGACTTGTCGCGTTTGCCTCCTCGCTCGATCAGATTGGTCCCTTTGGGCGATCGGTCGAAGATGCGGCGATTTTGCTGCAAGAGATTGCCGGACACGATCCCAAAGATTCCACCAGCCTCAACGTCGAGATTTCCAACTATGCCAGCTTGCTAAAGCCAGCGTTCAGCAAAAAGAAGAAGTTTCGGATCGGCGTAGTCAAAGAAACTTTTGGTGAAGGGCTTGATCCCCAGGTCGAGCAGGCAGTACAAGCAGCGATCGCCCAGTTCAAAGATCTCGGCGCAGAGATTCAAGAAATTTCCTGCCCGCAGTTCCGAGCTGGGATTGCCGCCTACTACATCATTGCGCCATCCGAAGCCTCTGCAAATCTGGCGCGATACGACGGCGTGAAGTACGGCGCTCGCGTTGAGAACGCCGAAAACCTGATGGAGATGTACACCAAAACCCGCGCTCAAGGCTTTGGCGCAGAGGTCAAACGTCGGATCATGATCGGCACCTATGCGCTCTCGGCTGGCTACTACGATGCTTACTATCTCAAGGCGCAAAAGGTGCGAACGCTAATCAAACGCGACTTCGAGAAAGCCTTTGCCCAGGTCGATGTGCTGGTTTGCCCGACTGCCCCCACCACCGCCTTCAAATCCGGTGAAAAGACCAACGATCCGCTGGGCATGTATTTGCTGGATCTGATGACCATTCCCGCTAACTTAGCAGGTCTGCCCGGATTAAGCCTGCCCTGCGGCTTTGATAACCAAGGCTTGCCGATCGGTCTGCAAATCCTCGGCAACGTGCTGCGAGAAGATTTGGTGCTGCAAGCGGCTTACGCCTACGAGCAAGCGACTGACTGGCACACTCGATCGCCCAACCTAAAGGGTTAGCAAGCGGCTAGCGACCTGTGGAACTGGGTCGCGGATATTGGTGCAGCAGATCGAAAAACTTGGTGCCGTCAAAGCTTCTAGGATCAATTCGGCTACCAGAGCGATCGACCGATCGATGCGTCGTAATTCGGTCATCTGGAATTTGGGTTTGAGCGACCAACCATGCCAGCGATCGATACTGTTCTTCGGTATAGCCGCTGTGCGTAGCATCACTGTTAGCGCCATCTTCAGGGGACTCCAAAGAGATGTGGTAAGCAAAGTTATTCACCGAAGGGGCATAGAGGCGATGAGTTTTCACCGCTTCCAATCCCTTGGCGCTCTTAAAAGCAGAGTTGCCTGCTCCAAATGCCCGCTTTTCGGGCGAAACCACATAGATCACCGTACCGTTGCGGCGGAGCAGGCTATGGTAGCTAACCTGATCGTCCTCGTTGGGGTGCGGTGCCCGAAACGTATTGAGGGCGCTATCGGCTGATCCCACCGTTTCATGCAGTACAACGATCGGATCGTTGTAGACTGCATGTCCGTAGACATCTTTGGTCACGCGATCGCCAAAATTGCTCGGATCGGCTGAAGCAAATTCCTGTGGCGGATAATTGGGCTGAGTCGCATTTGTCGGGCTAGGTGCGATCGTCTGGCGGGGCGACGGAGCCGCACTTGGAGTCGTCCGCCTGCGGGATGCTGGAAAAGGCATCTGCCGCCCGTCTGTGCTGAGAGGATCAGGAAACTCTCGTAGATTGGGCAGTGGCGGAAATGCAGCTAAGTCGCCCGGAGAGTGGACGTTGGCAGCAGCAGGAACGTTAATCAAATTGATTTTGGCGATCGCCTGAATGCCGCTCAGTATGAGCACCAGCAACAGCACTGCAAACCCAATTGCCACGAACCGTAATGCTGCCGACTGCCAGTTAAATTTCATACGCCACACCAGTTGTGCTCTTATCCTCGCCTAACCCATCGCGACAATCAAGCGCAAACGGCTACATTTCACCTTTTCAGCCCAAACGATCGCGTTCAGCGCAAAACGCCTGTTGCAAATCAAGACCGCCAGTTTCAGCAAAGCGTTCCATTGTCGGCAAAGGCTAAAACCAATAAGTAGAAATACCTTGCATGATCTATGCTGCAAATTGATAAGATTCTAAAGAAAACTACCCAGTCTTTTGACCTCCCCCCTCATGGCAGAAACCCTCCTTTTTAATGCTCTCCGCGAAGCGATCGACGAAGAAATGGCGCGAGACTCCTCTGTTTTGGTGCTGGGAGAAGACGTAGGGCACTATGGCGGGTCGTACAAAGTCACCAGGGATCTGCATAAAAAGTACGGCGACTGGCGCGTTTTGGATACGCCGATCGCGGAGAATAGCTTTACTGGCATGGCAGTCGGTGCCGCAATGACGGGGCTTCGTCCGATCATTGAAGGGATGAACATGGGCTTTTTGCTGCTCGCCTTTAACCAAATTGCCAACAATGCCGGAATGCTGCGCTACACCTCCGGCGGCAACTACAAAATTCCGATGGTGATTCGAGGTCCCGGCGGTGTAGGCAGACAGCTCGGCGCAGAACACTCCCAGCGGCTAGAAGCATACTTCCAAGGCGTTCCTGGCTTGAAGTTGGTCGCTTGCTCCACGCCCTACAACGCCAAAGGGCTACTCAAAGCTGCCATTCGCGACGACAACCCGGTGTTGTTCTTTGAGCATGTGCTGCTCTACAACCTCAAAGAAGATTTGCCCGATACAGAATACGTGCTGCCGCTCGACAAAGCCGAGATCGTCCGGCAGGGCAAAGATGTCACTATCCTCACCTACTCGCGGATGCGGCATCACTGCACCACCGCAGTCAAAACGCTAGAAAAGCAGGGCTACGACCCCGAAATCATTGATCTGATCTCCCTGAAGCCGCTGGATTTTGAAACGATCGGCGCTTCTATCTG
>JBBSFA010000468.1:0-3841 GCA_038239185.1 Elainellales cyanobacterium
GCCGCCGTTGTTGGCAGAAAGATCGCCGTCGTACAGCTTTTGCATAAAATAGCGCTCGCCCCACTGCCAGTTGATAATCAGATCTTTGGTCAAAAAGCTAGCCACAATCATCCGGCAGCGATTGTGCATCCAGCCGCTTTCATTCAACTGTCGCATGGCGGCATCCACGATCGGGTAGCCCGTTTGCCCATTGCACCAAGCTTGAAAATGATCTTCGTTATCATCCCAGGGAAAACTTTTGAACGGCCGTCGGTAAGCCCCTGCGGCTAGATCCGGGAAAAAGTACAGGCAGTTCTGATAAAACTCACGCCAAGCTAGCTCTTGCTGCCAGGTGCGGATATTGTTGCGGGTTTCATCGCTGCGCGCCTGGGTTTGGGCAGCTTGAGTCGCCTGCCAAACGGTGCGGATGCCGATCGTCCCGAACTTTAAGGCGGCACTGAGGTGAGAGGTTCCGGCAGTCGATGGGAAGTTGCGCTGCTCGTCGTACTCGCTAATCGCCCGATCGCAAAAGGTTTCTAGCTGCGCTTGCGCGGCTTCTGTTCCAGGCGCTAGCAACAGCGGATTGTCCCAGACAAAACCCAGATCTTTGGCGGTAGGCAATGCGATCGCACCCGCTTTTTCAACGGTATCTTGCTCAGTCGCACTTAGCGGTTCAGCCCCCTGAAGCGTAGCGGCAGGCTTGGATTTGCCCTTGCTGCTCCAGTTGCGCCAAAACGGGGTGTAAACCGTGTAGGCATTGCCCGATCCGGTCATGATCTCTTTCGGGGAATGCAGGAGCTGATCCCAAAAAGCTTCAACCGCGACTCCGGCTGGCTTCAAAGCGTCGGCAACCGCTCGATCGCGCTCTCTGGCATAAGGCTCTACGTCTTTGTTCCAGAAGACCGCTTTCGCATCCAGCGCAGTGGCGATCGCGGGCAGTCGTTCAGCAGGATTGCCTTTGAGAATGATGAGCTGACTGCCTGCTTTGGCATAGTCTTCCTGCAATGCTTGTAAACTGCCGATTAAAAAGGTGACTCTGGCAGGCGCAACATCGCCGTTGTCTAAAATGCCTGGATCGAGGCAAAACACGCCGACAATCTTAGGGGTTCGATCGCGAGCCGCCGCCAACCCAATATTGTCTACGATCCGCAGATCGCGACGATGCCAAAACAAAAATAAATCAGTCATAACCCAACCTCCCGCTGCATTCTAACGTACTAGCAGGCGGTGGTTTCTCGCTCAAAGCTGTAGCTGTCGAACCAAATGCATTAATTCTGGCAAAATCAGCCGCTCCATCGCTAGCTGCACCGCGTTGCTAGAACCAGGCAGCGAAAAAATCAGCTTGCCCTGATAGACTCCAGCGATCGCCCGCGATGCGATCGCCCGCGACCCAATTTCTTGATAGCTGAGCCAGCGGAAAATCTCGCCAAATCCAGGTAGCGTTTTCTCTAAGAGCTGTTCGATCGCATCGTAGGTGGTGTCTCTGGGGGCAATGCCTGTGCCGCCGTTGAGAATAATGGTTCTGAGGTCAGGCTGCTGCCCTAAAAGCCGGATATGAGTTTGGATGCGAGCGGGTTCGTCTCTGACCAGCAGGTAATCCGCGATCGGGTGTCCGGCATCTTGAAGCAACTGTTGAATTAAGCGCCCGCTGCGATCGGTTTCGGGCGATCGCGTATCGCTGACGGTAATGACGGCGCAGTGAACCGCTAAGGGCTGAAGGTCGGGATGGGGAGAGTTAGGCTGAGACATGGGCTAAGACATGAAAAGAGCGCCAAGCTACTGTGCTTTGTTGAAGCCTAAACCGTTTTCTTCACCATAGCGTTCCATGAATCGCATGAACCGATCCCACTCTTCCACGTTTTTCATGACGTAGAAAGCTTCAAGACCGTCCGGCTGACCGTTGATGAATTTGGCGTTTACATCCTTTGTAGAGATTTCACCCTCTTCATCAATCATGTACATCCCGGTGATATCGTCGGAGCGATCGTTGTCCAACGCGCGCGGATTTTTGAAGTAGAAGATTGCTTGCCCGTTGCTGCCATCTTTGGCGCGAGTCAGGCGCACATCAGGCACTACATCCTCAGCCACACCCCTAGAGAACTGAATTTCTGCCATGCTTCTTTCCTTAACGATCATCACGTTTGCTTAAACTAATCTTCTCATTTTTTGGCGTGCTGATTTCGCGATCGAGGGGTTAGAACGGAACAGGTTAGAACGGAACAGGTTAGAACGGAACGTTATCGTCTGCATCGTCTGGATCGACTTCGGTGTCAATCAGTTCAGGCGGAGCAACCGTCAGGGATGGAGCTGTAGCATCAATTGCCGCTTCGTCTTCCATATCCACAATTTGTCCGTTGAACATTTGCGCCAAACTTTTGGCAGCTCTGCTGACTAAATCGTCTTCCAGCGGATGAGCAGGCAGAGAAGTAGGCAGAGAAGCAGATTCTGGCGAGACTGAATAGGCAGGACGATCGCTCTGCTCAGGTTCCGATCGGGTACGAGGCGCTGAAGGACTATCGGGTTCTTTGACAGTCGGAGCCGCAACCGCAGGATGATCGAGAACAGCAGGGCGATCGGATCGGGGAGCGATCGGCTCTGGCGAACTAGCAGGACTGACCGAGGGCGAACTCGCTGGACTCGCTGGAGCTGGCGTAAGATTAGTCACTTCAACGCTGACTCTAACTTTATGTCCGTATATACGCTCAAAAGCAGCCTCAATATTCGGAAGCTGCTGCTTTGCCATCCCAAATAACTTCTGTGAACTAATGCCAACCCGCGCTTGAGTCCCATCGAAAGCTAGCAGACAGCCCTGCTGACGGAATAACGCGTGAGTCAGCCGTTGGAGTTGGCTCAGGATCTCATCCCAAGTCTGCTGAAGGGCAGCGGGATTGTCCTGAGTAGAGGACGGTGCAAGGATGAATTCTTGCTTTGGTTCAGGCTCAGGCGATCGCTCTACGTCCAGATAGCGCTCAACGATCGGCGGCGCTGATGACGGAGGCTCGGCAGGCGCAGCAGGCGCGATCGGTTGAGTTGGAGGCGCAGGGCTGGGTACAGGACTGGGCTTAGACTGCGCCGCCTTCCCATTAGTGGGCTGATGGGCTTCATAAATCATGTCTAGCCCGATCGCCGAGGGCAGCAGCTCCATCAAAGTCACTTCTAGCCAAAGCCGAGGCTGAGTGCTATTTTTCACCTGCACTTCGCTTTGCCGCAGGCGTTGCTGACCTGCCAGAATGGTGCGGATGTCCAGGGTTTGAGCAAATTGGCAAAGTTCTCGCCAGGTGGGAGGCGTGATGGCAACTAAATCTTGGCGATCGGGTGAGGCTTTAGCGATCAGTAAATCGCGATAAAAGCTGGCGAGATTCTGCAAAACCGTCAGCGGTTCGCGTCCCCGATCCATCAGGCGACGGGCTTGGTCGATTACGGTTGTGGCATCGCTAGTGGCGATCGCCTGGATCAAAGTCAGCAAATCTTGCTCCGGCACGGCTCCGACCAAATCCCACACGCGATCGAGGCTGATCTGCCCTTCCAGCAAGCTGAGCTGATCGAGCAAACTTTCTGCATCCCGTAAGCCCCCCTGCGAGAGCTGCGCGACGAGCTGCACCGCTTCTGGCGCAATGGCGATCGATTCCCGCTGAGCAATGTGGCTCAGGTGCGTCACCATTGCCTCTAGGGGAATCCGGCGAAAGTCAAAGCGCTGACAGCGAGAAATAATCGTGGGCAAAACGCGCTGCGGATCAGTCGTAGCCAGCACAAAGACGACGCGATCGGGCGGTTCTTCCAGCGTTTTAAGTAGGGCATTAAAGGCAGCGCTGCTGAGCATGTGACACTCATCAATCACGTATACCTTGTAGCGACACTGCAC
>JBBSFA010000469.1:0-3838 GCA_038239185.1 Elainellales cyanobacterium
ACGCAGCGCAGTTGATTGCTTCAAAGCCAGGGGGGCAGGGATTTTTAAATCGCATTGAGCAGGGTTATCAACCGACCGAAGCAGAACTGTTTCAATTCTTTCCACCCGCCGATCAGGATCGCGCCTTTATGGCAGACCTCGCCAACAAAATTCAGGTGACGCAGGGGCAGATTGATCCAACAACAGGAAAACCTTTCACAGGCGATCGCTTGCTAGAACGAGTTGCCCAAAAACACTTCGGTGGTGACTACAGCCGTGTGGACGGGGGAAGCTCCGATGCATTAGGTCGTCTGAGTCTACGCGATTACGGTCGCGCTGCTGTGACTCGCTATCGCAACGGTGGCAATGGCACACTCACCTGTGCTCCCAGCGCAACCTTGACAACTGCTAATGCCTCTGGAACGAAAAGCAATGATACAACCTCGAACAGTGGGACACCCGGACAAGTCACCGGAAGGTTAACTAACCCTGCTCCAGGCTTTCCAGTGACCAGTGAGTTTGGTTCTCGCTCCAGTTCCTGTGCCAGTTGTAGCTCCAATCACGCTGGCATTGATATTGGCGCACCGATCGGGACACCGGTTCATGCGGTTGATGGCGGCAAGGTTCTCTACGCAGGTTGGCTATCAGGTTATGGCAAGACCATGATTGTGGAACATACCAATGGCAGGATGACGCTCTACGCCCACCTGGGTTCAATGGACGTGAGCGCGGGTACCCCGGTGCGGCAGGGACAGGCGATCGCTCGCAGTGGGCAAAGTGGCTTGGGCACCGGACCTCACCTGCACTTTGAAGTGATTGAAGGAGCAACTCCCGGCAATTGGCGCAGCGGCTCTTCCATCAATCCTAGACAGCGGGTTCAATTCTAAGGAGGAATCAATCATGCAACCCCATCAGCGATTTTCACTGAAATCCATTGGCAAACGCTTGACTGTAGCCTTTTGGCTACCATTAGCGGTAGGAATACTGCTGACTTTAGGGCTAGGGTATCTTCCGCTTGATGCTCAAACCCCTAGTATTCCAGAAACCGTCAGTCGTTGTATCCCCCAACAAACTCGACAGCCCATTGTTCGGAGTGAACTGATCGGCTCTAGTCGATTACAGGGAAAAGACTATTACTTGTTGGCAACCTACACCGGGAGTAGCCAACCGCCGACTAATCTGATCATCGCGGTTACGAGTGGAAGCTGTGAAGAAGTGTTTTTCAACCCCATGGGCGATCGCGTTCCCTTTGCTAGTGTTGTTCCTCAATCCGTTGCTCAACAATTGACGTTGGCACAATTTCGGCGAGAGATTCAGCGTATCGGCAAAGATCGCTTTCAGCAGCAGGTTAGCCAGGGCGCAACCTCAACCCAGAATCCTACCTGGTTTGCTGAGGAAATCTGGGCACTGCGGCAGTTAGGCATTGCGGTTCCCGCTAATGTTCAGGTTCAACAGTGAGTGCAAGTTGAAAGGGAAACCCGCTATGACAGATTCAGCTTCCAAACTGGCTTCAACTCAACCCCAGGAACTGAGCACAACCACCATCCCTGCACCACCCCACTGGTTATGTCAGGTGGGTTACTGGTTTCGCATTGGCTTTAGCCTTTTTCTACTGTTGTCAGTACTAATTGGTGCAGCAGGTTGCAGTCTTAGTGCAGCAACCGTTCCCTGGCAAAAAGCGGCAACCGCAGTGCCAGAGACTGTTTTAGAACAAGTGGTTCAGACAAACACCGAACTGGATATGGCACAAGCCAAAGAGAACCTGCTTGTCTGGACTGTAGACGGAAAAGAAGGCAAACTGACCCTGTTCAATTTCAACACTCCCAATCTATGTGGAGCCTTGGGCTGCCTCTACGCTGGCTACTGGTTGAGAGAGAAACAACCCGCAACAGAAGTATTTCAGACTTATCTAAACCCTAACCTTCCAGCAAACAAACCGTTATTTCAGGTCGGAGAAAACCGAGGTCAAGCTCTACCTTGTCTAGAGGTGTTACAGATGGAGGGCGATCGCTTACGGCAGTCAAATTATTGTTTTAATGGCGATCGCTATCAGCTTGCCGATAGTCAACTCTTCACATCTTAGGGACTTCCAGGGAATTAATCATCCCAGCCTTAAACCCTAATAACTGCCCCTACTGGGAGGTTCCAGCATTTCGGGACAATTTAAATTTTGGAAGCCCCTTAAATTTACGGATGTATCGATGGTGGATAGAAAGGCGATCGTCACTGCCTCCAAAACTGGACATTGCCCCTAAGACTGCTGTTCTAGCCATTGAAACAGGTCAGAGATCGCCGTAAAATCCAGCAAAGCTTCCCCAAGCGCCTCCAATTGCTCGATCGGGAGAGCCTTGATTTGCTTAAGGGTGCGATCCGGAATCTCACCCACTCGACGGCTGAGTTGACGAATGATCAGGGATTGCGCCTCTTGCTGTCTACTCCGAGTCTGAGTTTCCTGCTCCCATGCCAAAAATGCTTCAGATAGTGCCATCAGAGCCTCCTGCTCAGAAAAATCCAGTATTTCGCTGATATCAATTCTAACTTTCCAACTGGCCAACAACCGCAAAATGCTATCTCGCTTTGGATGCGATCGCGGTAAGTCCAACACCGCTCGGATTGCCCGTTCCTGTGTCTCCCCTCGTCCCAGGATTCTCAGCCACAGCGTTTCCTCTAGTTCAGGTAACTCATCAATTGCCACAATAGAGGCGTGAAATCCCTTTGGTAAGAAGTAAATTCCTGGCAACCAATCGGACTCAATCTTGCCTCCAAAGTCTTCAATGACAGGCGTGGATGCTGTTGCTGCTAAGATCCACAACTGTGGGAATATTGCCCTAGATAAAAGTCCACCTTCTTGCCTGGTTTTGCGGCGCTCATCGTCTTGTACCCAGAGGAGCTTCAGCAATGAAGTTCTCATATCTGTCCGAGTCGGTGCCTTACGGAACGGTTCCAACAGACACATCTGTTGTACCATGCGTCCTAAAATACCCAAATCCGTTGCAGGCAAACCAGAAGCTTGATTGGGGACAAACCAGACATCCACAAATTTTGCTTCTCCCGGAATCTCATATTGCCGCTGGACAGTTCCGAGAGGCGCAAGAAACTCTTCTAGATATTGCTTTGAGAGTTGATCAAAGGGAGTTTGAGTCATAAGCGCACTCTCAATATAAATTAGTGCAATTGTATTATATTTAATCTCTGCGATCGCACTCAACAGGTGCTCTTTGCAGATGCATCAACAAGTCCTCAGCAGCAGGCAAAAAAGCTGCCATAGCTATCGTAGCTACAGCAGAGGTGGATTGAATCCAATCAAGGGAAACAACTTGAATTACTCGTCATCATCCAGTCCATCATCCTCGAAACCAAAGTCCTCATCATCCAGCTCCGCATCCGAGTCCTCCAAATCATCCAGGAAGTCTTCATCTTCCTCAATCGGTTTGATCTTGCGGAGAGATTTAGTAGAAGGTTTGGTATTCAAGGCTTTACCAGTCGCACCGTTCCTGTGAGGCGGCAATACCTCTACTTCAACCGCTTCTACCTCACCCGGCAGTGCAGGCAAAGACTGAGGTTCCGTGAAACCCGCGATCGCATCATGCTGCTGCCAGATCAGCGCCTTTACTGTAGGAGTGCCCAAATAGAGGAGAGGCAAGGTTTCGATCGTCGGTTTGGTATACGCCACCGTCTTACAGCAATCGTGTTTGTTTTTGCCCTCCCCTTCCTTGACCGCTTTGAACTCCACCTCCAACACTCCCAGACTCCGCCATCGATCGTTCTTGCCGCTGAAAGGCACATTGAAGTAGTCAGCAAACGTTTTCTCCAAGGCACGGTAGAAATCCTCACGGGCTGATTTAAAGCTCCAGAGTGC
>JBBSFA010000470.1:0-3835 GCA_038239185.1 Elainellales cyanobacterium
AAAAGAGGCACTTCGATCCTCTCCCACTCGGGTCTTTTTTGTCACGGATATGAGAAAACTGTGTGTTTTAGGCGCTTTCAGCCTCTAACTTGTCTGAATTGTCTGTATGAATAGCTACACTTTTAGATGCGCTTACCCTGAAGAGTGTACATGTTCAGATGCAATGTACTCAATTGGTTCTTGAGCTTGCAAATCTATAACTACAACATCATATTCATGAAGATTGGGCGGAAAATCAAAGTTCAGCAAGCATTGATGGTTATTCTGCCTACCTGAATTTGGCACTTTAACTTGAGAGCCTAGTGTGCCAGGGAAACAGTATAAACCTTTGGATTGTAAAGCTTCAATAACCTCTTGCTCTAGATCAATCACACAGATTCTAGGTTTCTCTTTTATCTGAATATTTAGAGGTTTATCTGTCATCTCTACTTCGCTAGATTTCTTTTTAGTTCATCTTAGCTGATTTGCACTTTTTACTATTACTCTACTTAGAATTTCTGTATGTCTATTTAGCAAAGATGGAGGTATCTTGTATATTATACCAATCTGAATAGACATACTGTACTAACCTAAATAGATATGTAGAAAATTCTGCCTATTTTTAACTTGACTTGACCTTCAATAGGAAATGGTTTGAGTAGATATCACTCCCCGATCGCCTACTAAACCTCTAGAGTTAAGCCGCTCGCCTACGTGCTCAGCAGCCTGATCCGATCGCAACCCCACACAATCCGATCGCGCCACCTCCGCTACCAGTCCCCCCAGTTCAAATTAAAAATCGACGTATCTGGAAACTCGATCGGATTATCATGCGCCACCAGTTGAGCTTGCAGCTTTTGCAACAGCGGCTCCGGGTTGGGGAGTTGATCGACTAGCTGATAGGGAAAAACGCCTTCAGAGAGGGCAAACGCCGCCGTTGTGCCAGCGGCGGCTCCGGCAGACCATTCAAACGAGTGAACTCGATAGGCAGCAGCGGCGATCGTGCTAGTGGCAATGCTCTTGCCTGCGACCAGCAGATTATCAATCTTTTGCGGAATCATTGCCCTGAGCGGAATCTCCGCCGGATAAGCAGGACCATGCGCTTGGCGAACTCCCGATCGTTCCGTGTTGCCAGGAGTTTCAGGGGGCGAAAGCGTCATGCAAGGATGGAAATCGATCGCATACTGGCTGATGCCTACTGAGTCAGGATAGAGAGTCGATCGGGTGCGGCGAGTAATTTGTTCCGGCGGCGTATCTTGCCGAATCACCGATGCAGTTTCTATTCCTGCCAAGGCAATCCACATCTGACGATACATTTCTGGCGGCAAAGTTTGCTGATAGAACGGATCAAGATAGTTAACCCGCGAGATATCTAGCTCCGAAATGCTGAAGCCATCCTGATAGGCATAAGACGGTCGCCCAATGATGCGTCGCCCTTCGCGAATGTAGGGATATTTAGATAGACCATGAGCAGTCCCCATCGGCGCATCTAGCCCAGACAAAAAGCGATGATTCGGAGCGGGTTGTTTTACGCCTGCGCCTAGCTGCGAATCGGTATCACCCTGTGTCAGCCAGTAGTAAAAGCCCAGCGCATTTTCTTCGCCTTTTTTCAAAGTCTCCGTGCGTAAACCGCCCATCCAGCCGCCCGGAGTCAGTTCGCCGTTTTGGGCTAGCTGATCGCGATCGTAGATCAAATTATCCGCCGCCGTGCCAGGGCGATAGTCATTGCCCCACGCCCAGTTTTGCATCGAGATATCGCCCGGTTTCGCCAGCGATACGCCAAACGCTTGCTGTTTCGATCGCGGCTTCGGACTCCAGATGCGGCGATAGGTAAACACATAGTCGAAGTAATCTTTGTTGGGTCGCTCGCGCTCGTAGCTGTAGTACGGCGCATACTGCGGATAAAACGACGGCATTTCCTGCGGCTGCGGCTCTTTCGTGCGCTCCATTGCAAAGGTATAGGTGAAGCCCTGCGTGCAGTATGGATCGTTCGTCTCCACAGGCAGCGAAGGATTCAAATAAGAGCGCGGATCAAGCCCCAGCCGATAGGGAACATCCGCGATCGCGATCAGTTCGCCCGTCTCCGTGGCATCAATCACCAGCCAATCGGGTCGCCTCCGGTTTCCCGCTGCGGCTTCAGAGTTCAACGGCTTCGGTACAAAGTGAATCACCGTCTTCGTAAAGCGATCGGAATCTTCGTAGCGATAAGAATCTGCGATCGTCTGCGACAGCGGCTCCGTATTCAGCCCAGGCGCGTTGGCAGCTGGTTTATGTTGGATGGCGATCGCGCTTTCGATCTGCTTGCCCCCTTCTGCTCCCTTGCGGCTCAGCCGTAGCTCTTTAATTACCGTATTCGGAAACCACTCCAGCTTGCCGTTGCCCTTCTTGGCAGCCGCTTTAAGCTGTTCTTCGAGCAGCGCATCGGCATCGTTGGGCAAAAAGCAAGAAGCACTGACCCAGCAATCGCCCGGATTGATCGTCTTATACTTTTTCTCGATCCGCTGCCGCAGCTCTTTGTAACCGCGAGAATAAAACAGTTCCTCGCGCTGCTTTTTCGATTCATCCAAAGCCGAAGTGCCCTGCGCTGAAATTTGTCCGCCTACCCAGTCGGTCATCTCAGTCAGGCAAACAGTACGCCCTGCCAGCAATGCCTCATAGGCGGCAGCGGTTCCTGCCAATCCGCCCCCTGCCACAAGCAGTTCGCACTGCGTCGTTTGGGCAGCATCGGGCGATCGGACAGACGATTGAGCAACGCTAGCCGATGCCAGCAGCGACAGCGACAGAACGGCAAAAGCGGCGCTGAAACACCAGGACAGGAAACGAATGGATCGAGTGCGTATCATGGAATCACTAAGAAACGGTCGCGATCGGAACTGCAAGAGAATGTTTTAAAGTATCATTAAGCACCTGTAGGGGCGTGGCATTCGGCAGCTAAGTTATCGACTCACCGACAACCGATCGCCCGAATGCCGCGCCCTTACCCCCAGGATCACATCAAGAACTTTTCAAACACACTCTTAAAGTCAATGATCCAGAGCTATTGTAAAGGACGATCGCATCTGAGATTTTTGAGTAGATGAAATTTTTCAGTTTCAGGTTCCTGTAGATTACTCTTTTCGCAGAGGATCACGCAAAGACAGATTGCCGTTATCATTGGTTCTAACTGAGGAACTACCGGACTTTCATAGGTTTCTTAGGGCTTTCTAATCGTGATGGGACGAGGTATGACCGGAAAATATGGAACACCTGACCGCCATCCAGAATCGGATGGAGCGGAGCAGCATCCGAAAAACCCGATAAATTCAAGCATTCCGCATACCCGCGATCGCCTGCTGACCCAACCCGTTCAACCTGCCGATCGCGTCCCCAAACGGCAGACTACGACCAATCAGCTAGGAAGTCGGCTAGAAAATCAGGTAGCAACCCTACCGCGCTGGATACCCCGCAACTGGCAGTTCTGGAGCATCGCGCTACTCGTGGGCTTTATTGGAGTCGGCGCATATTCAGCGGCACAGCTCTTCTTTCTGCCCGATGCCCCCAACTGCCCTGCGATCTTTCTGCCGACTGCCTCCGCTTCCATGCGGCTGTACTGTGCCAAAATGCTGGCAGACAAGCGCAATGTCGAGGATTTGCTCAAAGCGATCGCCCTTGTGGATAGCCTGCCGTCTGACCATCCGCTGCGCCCAGAGATCAATCGCAACATCAACAACTGGTCACAAGAAATTCTGAAGCTGGCAGAAGAAACCTTCCAGAACGGCGATCTGAATAAGGCGATCGATACCGCCAAGCGGATTCCGGCGAACACGACAGCGCATCAGGCGGTAGACAAGCAAATCAAAAGCTGGCAGACCACTTG
>JBBSFA010000471.1:0-3821 GCA_038239185.1 Elainellales cyanobacterium
ATGAATCCGCAGAAGCTTTGGGGGGTGCGATCGCCTCTGACATGAAACCTTTGAATGGACTCAGCTTTGAGCTGGAAATTCATCAAGATGAACTGAAGGAAATATTAGAAATTCTGACGGTTCAAGAACTGACTGGTAGAGCACCCTCACACAGTTTTTTACATCAGCTCCAGAATTCTTGGATCGGGTGGTAGCGCTTTACACTGGGTACATCACATGACGCTGGGTGCATCACATGGATTCCCGATTGAATAAACGCTGCTGAATCAAAGTTAGCCCAATAATCACCGCCGCCAGCAAAAAGGCGATCGCGGCTCCATATCCCAATTGGAGATCGCGAAAGACTGCCTGATAGATCAGCAACACCACCGTTAAGGTTGCATTGTTGGGCCCCCCAGAACCGTTGGAGAAAATATAGGATTGGTCAAATAGCTGAAACGTGCCGATTACGCCCATCGCGACGACAAAGAAGGTGACGGGCTTAAGCTGCGGCAATGTCACATGCCAAAACTGTTGCCATGCTCCAGCCCCATCGATCGCCGCTGCCTCAAACAGCGATCGGGGAATATCTTGGAGCGCTGCCAAATAAATCACCATGAAAAACGGAGCCGTTGACCACACGTTCATCAGCATGATGCCTTTCAATGCCACCTTTGGATCGCTGAGCCAGTTGTAGGTCGGCAATCCAACTGCACCCAAGAGCTGATTCAACAAGCCGTTGCTGTTGTAGATCCACATAAAAATCAGCGTCAGCACGGCTGATGAGGTGACAGTCGGCAAAAAGAACAGAACGCGCCAAACGCTCTGCCCGCGAATTCCGGCGTTTAATGTTACCGCCAGCAGCAATGCCAAAATTGTTTGTGCCGGAACCACGATCGCCACATATTCAGCCGTATTCTTGAGTGCAATCCAGAGGCGATCGTCCTCTAGCAATCGGGAAAAATTACGAGTGCCGACAAACTCAAACTCGATGCCGCCCAGCAGCCTCACTTTCTGGAAGGACAGAAAAACGGCAAACAGAATCGGCAGTACTACAAAAGTGCCTAGCACGAATAGAGCCGGAGCCATAAACAGATAAGCGATGCCGTTCGTATGGCGGGGATGAGTTTTGTTTTGCATTATCCCTCCTCTGCTGCTTGAATCTGACGATTGGCGCTCGTTTGGGCGGTTTGCATCGCCTGCTGAAGAGATTGCTCCCCCAAGAGCACGCTGCTGAATTGATTGTTGAAGCTATTCATAATTGGCGCAGGATAAGTGCCGAGCTGCCACGGAGTCGCGTAAGGAATTCCAGAGACAAGGGGCGATCGCAGCGGATCGCGATCGTACTGAAGCTGTGCGGCAACCGATCGGCGGGTTGGCAGAGCAGAGCCAGCGCTTGTCCAGATTGCCATGCCTTCCTTGCCCGTCACATATTCGATAAATTGCCAAGCCTCGCGCTTGTGTGCCGACTGGCGATTCATCACATAGCCGACCGAGAAGACCATCGTGCCCGGTTGGTTATTGATGCGCGGCACTTCTGCGGTGGCAAAGTCCAGATCTGGGAAAGTCTCTTTGAGGAAGGGAATCGCCCAATTGCCTTCAATCACCATCGCCGCCTTGCCTTGCCCAAACATTTCAGTCCCAGAATTTGCGCCCACATCCGCCGGACGTGCCGCCGTGCGATCGTCTCGGATTTGCCGCGCCACTAAATCCATCCCTTTCAGCGCGGCTTCCGAAGCAAAGGCAGCATAGCCTCGCGCATCCACCGCCTGTCCACCAAACGCCCGCATGAGATAGACCTGCCGCGCCAGATCGGGCAAGACCCCGAAGCCATATTGGTCAATTCTGCCGTCCTGATTGCGATCGAGCGTCAGCCGTTTGGCGGCAGCTAGCAGTTCTTCCCAGGTTGTAGGCGGCTGCGTCAGCCCCACTTCGGCAAAAGCTTTGGGGCTATAAAACAATGCCAGCGTTGAACAGTCTTTGGGCAGTCCGTACAGCTTACCGTTCTGACGGAAAGGCGCAACCAAGCTCTCGTCAAAATCTGCAAAATCGAAGGCGGGGGTCAAATAAGAGTTGAGCGGCTCCAGCACGTCGTTCGCCATCAAAAAAGGAGCCTCAAAGCTGTCCAGAAAAAAGACATCGGGCGCGGCATCGCCGATCAGCCGAGTTTTCAGCACGTCCATGTACTGATCAGCAACCGTCTCAAACTTGACGCGAATCTGAGGATGCGTGTCCTGAAATTTCGTCAACACCTGCTGAAACAAGCGCTGTTCAGCCGGACTGGATTCCCAACCGCCCAGCTTCAGGATGATAGGCTGATGGGGCACACTCGCTTGACAGCTCATCACCAGTAGCGCTGTGAGAATTGCCAAACCGATCGATCGAAACCAATTGCGGCGCATGTCAAAATAACTTAAATCTTTTTTTGGAAGCAATTTATTGGCTTGTATCTCCGAAAGTCTGCCTTTGGAAGTTTTGTCGGATGCCCAGAACAGGTCAGTATCTTAAAGTATTAACTTGTGAAGTTAGATTTGGGTCTTCCTTCACAAAAAGTCAGATACAAGTAGAACCGTAGAATTGCCGCTCGTCATTGACGCTGGGACTGCGTCAGCCCAAAAAAAGCCAGCTTGAAACAGCCGAATTTTGACGCAGTATAGGGGTTACCGTGGAATTGTTGCCTTTCCAAAATCGACTTGAGGGAGATACAGAACAAATCGCGATAGAAGCGCTTCAGCTAGAGACGATCGCACCGCAGCCTAAGACTTCTGCCAGTCTGCCGCCCAAGCTTGCTCAGCTCAAAGCTAAGCTCAAATTTTCCAAAACCGAGATTCGTCAGAGCCTCCGAGCCTCAACGTTTGATGGGGTGTTTGCCACCCTGTTTTCCAACATTACGGGCGGTGTGCTGCTCACCAACTTTTTGATGGAATTGGGCGCAAGTTCCGCAGAGATTGGCTTGCTGGCATCCGTGCCGATGTGGGCAAACCTATTGCAACCGCTAGGAGCCTACTGGGCAGATCGCACCGCCAGCCGCCACATGTACTGCCTGTGGGTCTACAGCATTGCGCGATCGCTCTGGCTCATCCTGGCGCTTGGAGTGCTGGCAGCAGATTGGTTGAGTCCTCACCAGCTAGTGATCTGGACGCTGGCGATCGCTGTCCTCAGCTATTTTCTAGGAGCGTTGGGCAGTGCCCCATGGCTAAGCTGGATGGCGGTGCTAGTCCCTCGAAAGCTGCGCGGTCGCTATTTTGGTACGCGCAACAGTGCGGCGAACCTGGTTAATTTAATTTCAATTCCGCTCACAGGCTGGCTGGTAGCGAATTGGATTGGCGGCTCTAAGCAGGGTTTTGGGTTGATGCTGCTAGTGGGAGTGGTTTTCGGCTTAGTTAGCCTGTGGTTCCAGAATTTCATGGCGGATGTCAATCCCCAAGCGCAGCGATCGGCGGTGCTGAAGCCGGAGTCTGCGATCGCGGAATCTAGCGCAGAGGTAGCCATAGAAATCCAGCGATCGAGCACCTTTCATCCTTCCGCCTGGATCTACTTAGGGTTTGCGGCTTTTTGGATGTTCTCGGTCAGCTTGAGTGGCCCTTTTTTCAATCTCTATTTGCTGAATGATTTGGGCATCGATTTGAGCCAGGTTTCGCTCTACAACTGTCTGACAGCGGCAGCAAATTTGGCAACGCTGGTGTTTTGGGGCAAACTTGCCGATCGCATTGGCAATCGCCCAATTTTGATCGGAGTCGGAATTTTCGCGGCAATTACGCCAATCCTCTGGTTGGTCACAGGAGCCAATAGTTTGTCGATTTGGGTCTGGATTCCGCTGCTGCACCTGCTGACAGGCAGCA
>JBBSFA010000472.1:0-3798 GCA_038239185.1 Elainellales cyanobacterium
AAATCGGCATCTGGGCGCAAAAATAATTGCAACTGAGCCGACAAGTCCAGATAGGTTTTGTTGTAGGGCGTTGCCGTCAGCAAAATACAACGACTGCCGCTTTGCTCAATATAGTCTTTAATTGCTTGATACCGCTTACCCTCTTTGTTTCGCAGGTTGTGACTTTCATCAATAAGTACCAGTCGAAACCGCGCTGGGACATTAGGCAATTCCTGAATCGCTCGGCTAATCGGAACTACCTTGCCCCGCAAGCCATAGCGATCAATGTAACCCTGCCACATTTTTTCTAGGTTTTTTGGGCAAATAATCAGCGTGCTGGTGCCATAGTCTTCCTCGCAGAGATGGGCGATCGCCGTCCCCACAAGGGTTTTTCCCAATCCCACTACATCGCCAATAATCACCCCATTCCGCTTGCTGACATGGTGCGCGGCAATTTGCACCGCTGCTTCCTGAAAGGGCAACAGTCCAAAACTGGCAGGAGCGCGATACTGGCTCAACCCATCTCGCGCTTCCTGAGACAGGTGATACGCCATTTTTAAGTAGACGAAATAGGGCTTGAGCGATCGCCCTGCCCAGCTTTCATCAATAATCTCTGCCAGTTGTTCAGAAATATCCACGCAAAAGCGATCGTCCCAGCGCTCTTCAAACCATTGCTCCAGCTTATTCGTGTCATCGCGATCCACCACTTCCACATTCAGTTCACCCTGAGATTTCAACCCAGATAGAGTCAGGTTACTGCTGCCGACATAACTGATAATGGGCGTGGCGCGATCGTGGCGATAAATCAAATACAACTTGGCATGGAGGGGATGGCGAAGAAACAGCTTGACTTGCAGTTTATGGGCGAGGAGTTGCGATCGCAACTGCTGCAACCCCTCCTCATCAGCGGCACTGGGCGCGCCATAGGTCAACTGCTGCCGAAACTCCTGTGCCATCAGGGGTTGCAGTCGAATCGCTTGCCCCTGATCGATGCGTTCTGGTTCCACCCCGATTGCCAATGCCTGCCTTAACTCTTCCTTCGGCAAGCGATACATGCCCACCAGCAACCTGCAAGCTTGACCGTCCCCCCCTTCAAATTGCTCAATATCGGCATCAATTTGTCGCCAACCCCGCAAGTTGAAATAGCCGACACAAAAATCAGCCCGATAGGCTTGATTCAGGTATGCCTGCAACTCAGGCAGGAGGGGTTGTTCGATATTGTCGTAAATACTGGACATTGATTTTACACGGGGCAGAATTACGGGCTGACGTGATTAAATCATATCCGGTAGGTTTTCAATTGGCTGAACGCTAACCTTATCCTGCTGAGAATCATGAAACTCAGTCCTATAAATACCCCATGTCCTGAATTTTTAACAAACACCAACCAAAAGTTCTCAAGCACCGCCCCAACAGACAACCTAAGCGGCACAACTTGTTATTAGAGAGAATTGTTCCGCAGATCCATCCCAAATCAGGTGGATAGGCAGATTGTTTCGGCAGATCCATTCCAAATCAGGTGGATCTGAGGAAAGTTTCTTCATAATACGCCGATCGATGTGGATCTGAGGAAGCTTTCCGCAGATCTTCAGATGGGTACGGTTAGCACTACGAATATCCAGGGAGTTTGAGCGATCGCACCCCACATCAAACTCCCCCGATCGCCCCCAACCCTAAACCGATCGATTCTCGCTATAAATCCGCACCACTTCATCGGTATTAGGAATCGGCTGTGCAGGAGTCCACATCGGCACTTCGATGCCGATGCGGTGCAGGCGATTGATCATCTCCATCACAGCAGCAGGATTGCCGATCGCAATCAGCCGCACTTTTGATCCGCCTGTGGGTAAGGCGGGTAGATTCAAGGGGGAGAGCAGATCATGGAGGCGATCGTCGCGATCGGGACTGAGGGAAGCCTCTGATCTGGCACTTTGAAAGTTACGCATGGGGATATTCTCCTGAGATTTTAGGGAGGAAACCCAAAAACCTAGCCACCCCGCGCCGACATGACAGAGGGTGGCTAAAGGGAGTAAAATCCCGAAAGCCTCCAACTGGTACTACAGTTGAGGTTAGCTGCCTATCGCCTGGAGTCTACAGTCGATAGGTAGCGCGACTCGAAAGCCGCGACTAGGTTGTATGGGAGGATAAGCGCGTCTGTAAAAAAAGAGCGCTATAAGAAAGATAGAGTACGGTATTGCGATCGCTTCGTCAAGGTAGTACAGGTAGGCAATTAGAGCAAGATAGGGTGTTTGAGCGTGGTTGCTCGAACTTGCCTTAAACATTGGGCTTTTCAAGATAAGGCTTCATCGGCTCTCAGACTTTCTTGATTCAGCGGGGATTGATTTAACTTGCGATCGCCCCAGCCCGATCGCTAACTTACCGCCTACTGCTTGATCCAGCGATCGGTAATTTGCGTCGGTGGAAACAGCCCAAACCAGGCAAGATTTTGACTGTAGTAGGCAGAGTCGCCGTCCCAAAAGCCCTCGTGATAGGTGGTCAGTAGCTTTTGCTGCCGGATCTGTTCGGCAGTAGTGGGATCAATCTGGCGCAGCGCGGTGTACAGCATGGCGTATTGTGCCGTTGAGTCATAGGGCACGATCGCTACCCCCTGCAAATTGATCTGAGCCGGGATCGATCGCTGCTTTTGCCACAGGTCGCGCAAGGGCTGCATGTGCTGCTGCAAAAAGGCTTTGGCTTTGGGTTGATCGAACCAGGCGGCATCTAGCGCAACTCGCCACCAAACGCGATAGGCATCATAGCCGTAGAGGCTTTGAAGCTGGGGATCGGGGCTTGCCTGGATTTTGCCCGTCGTTGCGTCCAACATCACCCAGTTGCTCGGCAAGCCGACCTTGGAAAGTCGCGCTGAGGCGGTCAGTACGTCATAGCTGCTGTCCGCTAAGCCCTGCCAGTTGTGCTGAGTATCCACTTGGGCAAACAGCCGATAGGCATAGGGAGCCAAGTAAGACGGATTGAGGTAAGTTTGATCCTGCCTTTTCTGAAACACCTCTTTCGATCCCGGCAGAAAATATCGCTTGCCAGCCCCCTCGATCGTGGCTAAAGTCCATAGATCTTGCAGCTTCAACCGTGCTGTAGACAGATAGTCAGCTCGGTTCCAGCGTCGCGATCCTAAAATCAGCGCTGTGGCAACATCCAGATCGCTGTCGCTGGCGAAATTGGCATCGATCGTCTTCCATTCGCCGCTGTCGGTTTTGCCCCACTTCCATGCCCACAGTCGATCGCGCGGGCTGTTGTCGGGATTGCGGCGCTGCAAATTATTTTCGCCCCAGGTCAACACCCGATCGAACGTGGCGCGATCGTCCATGAAGACCGCTCTCAGCATGGCGTACGCTTGCCCCTCTGAGGTGGATCGATCGCCCGCTTCGCGATCGATCACCCGCCCATCGCCCTGGATAAAGCGCTGCTGATAAGCCTGCCAACTCTGCTGAAGCAGCTCCTGCTCCGAGAGATTTAGGGTGGCAACTGCGACCGCGCTGGGCGGTTGAGTCAGCGGTGGCACCATAATTTGGGGAGTTGCCCGATCGATACAGCCCGACAAGAGAGCAAGCGTAATTCCTAAAACCGAGAGTTGTTTTAGCGTCAAGCGTTTTAGCGTCAAGCGTTTCATTGTTTGTCTCAGCTCAGGATCTGTCTAAGTTCAGGATTATTTTTCCACCTGTAAATTTTCTGTTGATACGCCATCGCTGTAGGGGCGGGTTTGGTCATGCATCACTGAATCCCAGCAAAGATAACGGTTAAACCCGCCCTTACGTCAATCGTCAATGGAAAATTTACAGGGGCTTTTTTTGATAGATTTTCCCT
>JBBSFA010000473.1:0-3788 GCA_038239185.1 Elainellales cyanobacterium
AGCCTCGCGGATCGCCAACGCGCAGCATCGCGGTTTTAGCATCCTCTCGCACCCCCAGCTCTGCGTCTTCTGCAAAGGCTTCAATCAGGGCATCGATCGCCGTAGCATAGACCACGTTAGAGGGGAGTTCGCGGCAGAGCTGCCCGATCGCCCAAGCGCAATTGCTTCGCACCGGAGCCACTGGATCGCGGCGCAAGGCTTCAATCAGCGGCGGCATTGCCGTGATGATGGCATCATAGTTGATCTCGATCGCTTGGGCTAACGCGCTGGCTGCCCACAGTCGCACGGCAGAAATATCTGTTTTTAAGGCATCCGTCAGCGGCTCTAGGGCGCGGCGATCGCGACAGTTGCCCAATGCCCAAACGGCTCCCTTGCGGGCATAGCCGTTCCAGTCGTGCTGAAGCTGCGCGATCAATGGCTCTACAGCATCGGTGCTAGGATTTCGCCCCAGCCCATAGACAGCACTCACCCGCACGAGGGGGCAGGCATCTGCTAGCAGCCGAATCAGGTGGGGAATGGCGCGATCGTCTTCCAGCTCACAAAAGGCTCGCGCTGCCAAAATGCGCTGCTGAGACTGAGGCGACTCTAGCAACGCCAGCATCGCTTCTGGATCGGGCTTGGGCAGCTCTTCCTCAGCCGCAATTGACCCCAGCTTGTCTAAGGGGTCTAGCTCAATCTCTGCTTCTAAAACGGACAAGTCATCGTTATCGTACATACTGTCACTTTACCGCAAGGATGCGGCTTGGAGAATCGGAAACGCCGGAGAAGTTCATGCTTTTTTACGGTGGGTTGGCTCCATTTCATAATTCTTCGCTATCCCTACTCCATATCCCTTCCTGCTTTTCCTCTATAGTGGAGCTATGCCTTTAAACGATCGATGAGCATTCAGACTTCTATCTTGGATGAGCTACTGCAAAGCTCCCCTCACCTGCGACCCCAGCTCTACTTCAAGGCTTCGCTTACTGCTCTCTCACATGCGATGGAAGACCAGGTGCTGGCAAGTGGAACGGGATCGGCGTTGATCATTGCCAGTTTTCAGCGGGAGCGATTTTATCGGCAAGAGGCACATCGCTATGAGCGGATTGCCTTGCTGACTCCCCAGGTTTATGTGCTGTCAGCGCCAGAGACAGAATTTGCCAGTGCCTCGCGAGAATATGAAACGATCGCCTTCGAACCAGATGACCAGCTCAGCCATGAGTGGCACTTGGTCGTCATTGGGAAAAACTACGCGGCTTGTTTGATCTGCCAGGAGCGTCAGACTTTGGCTCCGGGTGAGCAAGCCGGGCTGGCGGCAATGGATCAGACGCGGCGGTTTGAGGGCATTTGGACATTCGATCGCCAAACAAGCTGCAAGGCGGCAGAGAGCTTACTGAACCGGATTTTGATCTATCGCCCAGAGTTGGCAGATAAGATCCAGCGGGCAAAAACAGAAATTCTGCAAGATCCCACGGCAGGCATGACTGTGCTTGATCCCGATCCGTTTGCCCAGCGGTTGATCACCTACCTGCAAGCCGGGCAGTACAAATTGCTGAAAGCTTATCGCTCCATGTCAGCGCAAGAGCGGCGAGAGCGGCTGGTCAATTTAATCACCTCCGCGATGCGGCGATCGCTCGATCCGAATGAGATTTTCCGGGTCGCAGTGGCAGAGTTGGGGCAGGCGATGCAGTCCTGCCGCTGTTTGGTCTATCGCTGTAAAGCCACAGATACGGAGACAGCGATTACCTACGAATCGCTCTCTAACGCCGGAATTGAGTCTCTGATGGGGCAGAACTGGAGACTGCAAGGCAATCCGTTGTTTGCGGCAGTGGCAGAGCGAAAAGAAGCGATCGCCATCTCTGATACGCAGCCCAAAGCGACGCAGCCCAATAGCGCTGTGCCGACAAGCTGTCTGCTCACCAACGCCGCCTCAGCTTCTATCGACCTATCGGGGCTGAGCCAGACGATCGATCGGTGGCACATTCGCGCTTGGCTGATGGCTCCGATCGTCTATCAAGGGCGGCTGCTGGGCATGGTGGAACTGCACCACTGCCAAGCCAATCCGCACACTTGGACACCGGACGAAATGGGCTTAGTCGAAGCCGTGGCAACGCAGCTTGGGGTAGCACTGATTCAAGCAGAATCCTATGCGAATCTGGAAGATCTGAACGAGCAGTTAGAAGCCTTGGAGCGAACTCGCAGCAATTTGATCGCGATTACGGGGCATGAACTGCGAACCCCGCTGTCCACAATTCAAGTGTGTCTAGAGAGCCTCGCCAGCGAGCCGGATATGTTGCCTGATCTACGGCAGGTGATGCTGAATACAGCCCTCTCGGATGCGGAACGAATGCGGAAACTCGTCCAAGATTTTCTGACTTTGTCGCGGCTGGAAAGCGGTCGGATTGAGTGGCATCTGGAGTCGATCGCCCTTGATGAGTGCGTCAGTTTAGCATTGAGCAGCATTCGCAGTACCCATCGGGAAGAGCTGCCCCAGATCAAAGCCGAAGTGCCGCTGGAACTGCCGCCCGTGCAGGCAGATGGCGAGTGGTTGGTCGAAGTGCTTTCCAAGCTGCTGGACAATGCCTGCAAGTTCACCGATTCTGCGGGCGCAGTGCTGATTGAGGCGAAGCCAAACGGCGGCAAAATGCTGGAAGTCACTATCACCGATACCGGACGCGGCATTGAGCCGAATCGGCTGGAAACGGTGTTCGATCGCTTCTACCAGGAAGAAGGGTCGCTGCGCCGCACGGTCGGCGGGACGGGCTTGGGGCTGGCAATTTGTCGGCAAATTGTCAAGGGCTTGGGCGGGAAAATTTGGGCAGAGTCGGCAGGCAGGGATCAGGGCAGCACGTTCCATTTCACCTTGCCGATCGCCAAAGTCAGTAAGGCGAATGCAGCCAATGGCGCTAGCGCTAAATCAGAAGCAGCTTCTCGGCGGCGGGCATCGCGCAAACGGGCGGCTTTAGGTTAGCGACGCTACGAAGATGATGGCGCATAATGAGCTGAAGGAAGTCAATGGCTCAGATTCAACGTGAAATACTTTTTTCTGTCAGACGGTTGGAGTGTGGGTCGCGTATGGGAGTTTGGCGGACTGTGGAACGAAGCCTCTTGGCGACGCAAGCCCGACATCGGTCAAACCTCTCTTTGCATTTGGGAAAATGACGAAAAGCTCTGGCTCTATAGCGTTGAGGATGCTGTCTTGATGCTTGAAGTCAAACCGACTGGCTCAATTGATAACGCTGCAATCCGCACGATCGGACAGGTTGTTTTGAAGCGGTTGATTACGGCAGAGCAAGCGATCGATCTGCTCTGTAAGGCGCAAACTGCGACGATGCAACCTAAACCAGTTGGTGAATAATGCCGCGCAAAGCGCGGCACAAAAACCCAATTTGCGATCGACTAGCAACTAGCCGATGAATTGCACCACGTCTTGGGTTTCGTATCGAACCTTAGGTCTGTCGGCGCTGTGATCATCTGCGGCACGATAGCCCGCTGGACAAGCTACAACTGCGGCATAGCCTTGATCTGCTAGCCCCAGGATTTGATCGTACTGCGGGGGATCGAACCCTTCCATGGGGCAAGTATCGATGTTTAGCATTGTCGCACAGGTCATAAAGAATCCCAGCGCAATGTAAACCTGCCGCGTTGACCAAGCGTTGATGTCTAGCGGGTAGGGCGGTTTTTCCAAAAAGCCTTTTACCACGTTGGAAAAGCCCTGAAGCGCTTCCACTGGGGTCTGTTGGACATCAGACATGCGCTGGATGTAGCGATCGACATCCGCAGGATTCAGATCTTTCTTAATCGCAAACACC
>JBBSFA010000474.1:0-3778 GCA_038239185.1 Elainellales cyanobacterium
GAAAACACACAATTAATTAGAATCAGGAACGAACTAGCACTTTCTTCAAATACTGTCCCGTATACGATCGCTCACTCTCTGCGACTTCTTCCGGTGTGCCGATCGCCACAATTTCGCCGCCGCGATCGCCGCCTTCGGGTCCCAGATCGATGATCCAGTCTGAGCAACGAATCACATCTAGATTGTGTTCGATCACAAGAATTGAATTGCCCATGTCGGCAAGGCGCTGCAACACATCCAGCAGCTTGTGGACATCGTAGAACGACAAGCCTGTGGTGGGTTCGTCGATCAGATAGAGCGTTTTGCCCGTGGCGCGACGCGATAGCTCGGTGGCAAGCTTTAGCCGCTGTGCCTCACCGCCTGAGAGCGTGGGAGCCGTTTGTCCCAGCCGCACATAGCCCAAGCCGACATCTACCATGGTTTGCAATCGCGAAAACGCCTTGGGGATATTTTGAAAGAAATCGAGCGCTTCTTCTGCGGTCATGTTCAGGACATCTGCGATCGACTTGTTTTTATACTTCACCTGCAACGTTTCGCGATTGTAGCGGGCACCTTTGCAGACATCGCACTGGACATAGACATCCGGCAGAAAGTTCATCTCAATCACGTTTACGCCCTGACCGCCGCAGGCTTCGCAGCGTCCGCCTTTGACGTTAAACGAAAACTGACCGGGCTTATAGCCTCTGGCTTTGGCTTCGATCGTCTCAGAATACAAATCGCGGATGATATCGAATACGCCCGTGTATGTGGCTGGATTCGATCGCGGCGTGCGTCCGATCGGCGATTGATCGATCACAATCACTTTATCCAGCGCGTTGAGTCCGCCTAATTCGCCCATTTCTTTGGGATAAGCCGTTTTGTGCCCCAAATGGTTTTGCAATGCCGGGTACAGCAATTCGTTGATCAGCGTGGACTTGCCGGAACCCGATACACCTGTGACAGATACCAATTTGCCCAGCGGAATCTCTACGTCCAAATGGCACAAGTTGTTGCGGTGAGCATCGCGGATTTGCAGCGATCGACCGTTGCCCTCGCGTCTCTGGGTGGGAGTCGCGATCGTGCGTCGCCCCGACAGATAAGCTCCTGTCAAAGACTCTTCGCAGTTCAGCAAATCTTGAAATGAGCCTTGCGAGACAATTTTGCCACCATGCACTCCGGCTCCGGGTCCAATATCCACCAGGTAATCTGCCGCACGAATCGTGTCCTCGTCATGCTCCACGACAATCAGCGTATTGCCTAAATCGCGCAGCTTCGTCAGCGTATTCAGCAGGCGATCGTTGTCTCGCTGATGCAGTCCGATACTCGGCTCATCTAGCACGTACAATACGCCCGTCAAGCCTGCGCCAATTTGAGTTGCCAGTCGGATGCGCTGCGCCTCGCCGCCCGATAGGGTCATTGCGGTGCGATCGAGGGTCAGGTAATCCAAGCCCACGTCTAGCAGAAACTGGAGCCGCGCTTTAATTTCCTTTAGCACCAGTTCGCCAATCTGCGCCTGCCGCGAAGTGAGCTGCAAATCATTGACGCGATCGAGGCATTCCCGAATTGAGGCGCTGGTGAATTCCTTAATGCGGTATTGTCCCATTCGCACGGCTAGCGATTCTGGCTTCAGGCGATCGCCATTGCAAACTTCGCAAGGTTGATCGACTAAGTATTGCTCTAGCTTCTGCTTATAGAGTTCCGAAGAGGTATCTTTATACTGCCGTTCCAACATCGGCAGCGCTCCCTCATAGGCGCGGTTATACCCTTTGTTGTCGCGATAGCGCGAGTCGGATTCGATGTAAATCTTCTCATCTGAGCCGTAAAGCAGCACATCTTGCTGGTCAGGGGTGAGCTGATCCCAAGGCGTTTGGATCTCAAATCCGAAGGCTTTGCCGACGCTATATAGCAGCGAAAAGTAGTAGGTATTGTCTTTCTCTGACCAGGGTGCGATCGCCGCATAGACGGGCAAGCTTTCATCTGGGACAACCAGATCTGCGGAAAAGGTTCGCAGGCTCCCTAACCCGTGACAGTGGGGACAAGCGCCATAAGGGGAGTTAAACGAAAACAGGCGCGGCGACAGTTCTTCCATGACTGCCCCATGCTCCGGGCAGGCGAAGTTCTCGGAGAACAGCAGGTCATAGGGCTGGCGATCGTCTGTATTGTCACGACCATAGCGTCCGGCGGGTTCGGCAGCAATCGAAGGCATTACCGCCAGTTGCAGCTCGGACGGCTGAACTGAAGCCGTCGGCATCTGGACAACGTTGCTGGGTTCGCCGGGAGTCACCTCGATAATGGCGATGCCCTCCGATCGCTTCAGGCAGGTTGAAAGCGAGTCTACTAGTCGTTCCTGGATGCCGTCTTTGCGGACGAGCCGATCGACTACGACCTCAATATCGTGCGTCTGGTTTTTGGGCAGTTCGATCGAGTCTGAAAGCTCGCGCACTTCGCCATCTACCCGTACCCGCACGAAGCCCTCCGACGCGAGGCTAGACAGCAGTTTTTTATGAGTCCCCTTCTTGCCGCGCACCACCGGAGCCAACACCTGAAACTTGGTGCGATCGCTCAGATCCATCACCCGATCGACCATCTGATCGACCGTCTGCGGCACGATCGAGCGATCGCAAATGGGGCAGTGTGGCTCTCCGGCTCGACCGTAGAGCAGCCGCAGGTAGTCATAAATTTCGGTGACGGTTCCCACAGTCGATCGCGGGTTGTGCGAAGTCGATTTCTGGTCGATCGAGATGGCTGGACTCAAGCCTTCGATCGCATCTACGTCTGGCTTATCGACCTGCCCCAAAAACTGACGCGCATAGGCGCTGAGCGATTCGACGTAGCGCCGCTGTCCTTCGGCAAAAATGGTGTCAAACGCTAATGAAGACTTGCCCGACCCGGATACGCCCGTGAAGACGACTAGGCGATCGCGGGGCAGCTCCAGATCGATGTTTTGCAGGTTGTGCTGCCTTGCGCCCCGAATCCGAATCGAGTTTTGCGGCTCGCGTTTTGCCCCAGAGCCGTTTTTGCCATTCAGGACGGCACTTGAGAAATCCTGTCCAGGTGCATCAGGATCTAGCACAGACAATTCAGGACTCTTCTTAGAGGAACGCTTGGGCATAGCGGGGCAATGGCGGGCTATTGATAAGGGCGCGATCGATTGAGGTAGATCGCTTTAAGGCAACCGTTAATAGATCGTAACAACTTTACGGCTATCTTTCCGAGGCTCTGCCGATCGTACCGCAATTTTTGCTGTTAGTACATTAGTCCTGAAGACTAAAATTCACCAAACCCTCGGTAAGCAAACTGCTCGATCGCCATAGTCCTGCCGCAACAAATCCCAGACCTGAATGAACCAGCGACGGGCTTCTAGCGTCGAATGTCCTCGGTAGCGGCAGAGCAGTCCAGGATTGAGGCGAGTTGCCGCAATTTGAGCCGGAAGCGGTGCAGCGGCGAGCAGCGGCGGAGTCGTGAGTAAGTCGCGAATTTTATCGAGCAGGTCAGCGGCGATCGGTTGCCCCACAAACGCCAAGCTGCCAATGACTGAACAGCCTCTTAACCCGTGCGGACTTTCCATCATCTCGCTGCCGCCGATAATGCGCTGCGGATCGACCCAAACTAGGCGATCGCCTTGCCAAACTTCCGTATGCGATCGCCACAGTCCTGTCGCGAACTGTTCCCCTCTAGCGCTGCGTCCGAGCCGCGTGATTTCCCACCCTAGCCAGGTTGCCGCCTCTGCTAAATCAACTCGCAGCGACTGGTGAAATTTTGCGCCCTCAAAGACGATCGTTTCCTGCGGCAACCACTC